>JBLNHD010000169.1:0-7604 GCA_050268825.1 Gemmatimonadota bacterium | reverse complement strand
GCATCCGCGCGAGGGGAACGGTGACGCTGCCCGTGAGGTCGATCGTGTCGGCGATGAGCGTCACGTCGAGCTCCGGATCGATCACCGCATGCATCTCGGCCGTGTTCATCACCTCGAAGTTGCGGCCGCGGATCTCGAGCCGCCCCGGTCGCTGGCTCGAGGACCGCACCGGCGTGGTGCCGGCCAGCGTCACTTCGCCGGCACCCGAGGCGGCGCGACCATCGATACGGACGTCCCCGTCGGGGGTGCCGACCGCATCGAGTCGAATGTCGCGGTAGAGGGCCCCGAGGAGGGGGAGCCGCATCGCCCCGTCCCGGACGTGCAGGCCGCCGGTCCACGTCGGATCTCCTACCGTGCCCGCCATCCGCACATCGAGGTCGAGCCGCCCCGCAAGGCTGTCGATCTCGGGCGAGAATGCCTCGGCGAACGAGAGGTCCGCCACCTCGGCGTCGAGGGTGGCTTCGAGCGGCTCGTCCGCGAGCGGCCGGCCGATGCGGCGGAAGCCGGGGATGCGGAGCGATCCGGCGAAGGTGCCGAGCGTCGTGCCGGCACTGTCCTCGAACGCCAGCTCGAGTCCGCCGGTGATACCGTCCGCCCCGGCGCGCATCTCAAGCGCCGTCGAGTCGAGGCGGATCTCCTCGAAGGTGCCGGACTCGACATAGGCAAACCGCACGTCCGACGGCACGACCCTCAACTCTCCGGTCAGCGTGCTGTCGGGAGCCACGAGCGCGGTGAGCGTCCCGAGAAGGCCTCCGCGCGTGACCGTGCCCGTCTGCGAGCGCGCGAAGAAATTCTCGATGCGCAGCTCGGCGTCGATGTCGGGTGTGGCGACTCGTCCGCCGGCTTCGGCGCGGAGGGCAATACGTCCGCCGAGGCTGTCGTAGCGGTCCGTGATGGCGCGCGCGAACGCAAGGTCGGGCAGCTCGGCGTCGAAGGTGAACGACACCGTCTCCGGGCCGAGCGGCGCGCCCAGGGCGCGGTATCCGGGAAGCGCAAGCCGCGACGTGAGGCCCGCGATGCGCGTGCCCGCCGAATCGCTCACGCCCAGCGTGAAGAGCGCGCGCGTACCGGCGGAGCCCACGCTGGCCGTGAGGCTGCCGCTGTCCACGACGATCCTCCGCGGGATCTCGTCGAGCGTGTAATCGTAGATGATGCCCCGGGGAACGACGGTCACTTCGCCTGCGACGCGGCCGGGCTCGACGAAGGTTCCGGTCGCCGTGAGCGCGAGCGATCCCTGGCCCGCGCGGCCCCGGGGCAGCCAGACGAAGATGCTGTCGAACGCGAGCCGGCCGTCGAAGGCGGGAGCGCCGACGGTTCCGGCCAGGCGCGTCTCGAGCTCGGCCCGCCCTGCAAGACTGTCGAGCGCCGGAAAGAAGTCGGTCATGACGGCCAGGCTGTCCATCCGGCCGGTGATCGTTCCTTCGAGCCGCTGGCGGGTGAGCGCAGGACCGAGGCGAACGGTGCCGGGGACCGTCACGTTCGCTGCGAACGAGGCCATGGCGCTGCTGTCGTGATGCAGGGCGCGGAGCGCGGCCTGGCCGTGGATACCTGCCGCACCTGCCGTGAGCTGCACCGCCGCCGTGTCGAAATAGAGCCGGCGCGGGAGCGTATCGATGAGGCGGCGGTATACCAGCGCGGCGTCCGCCGCCCGCGCCTGCAAGGCGCCTTCGACGCGGCCCGCGCGAGATTCGGCCTCGAATGTCGCGTGCAGCATGCCCTCGAGTGCCTGGCTGTCGCCGAACATGGAGTCGGGCACGAACGAGTCCAGCAGCGCGAGGGGGAACGCGTCCACCCGTCCGGCGCCGCGCCAGCTCGCGCCCCCGAGCCATGCGCCGCTCCCGCAGAGGCGAGCGCCCGGATTCGCGGCGGAGGCGAGGCAAGCTTCGCCCAGGGTGGCCGACCGCATGGTGGCGGCAAGCGTCGCCGGGGCCTCGAGGTTCCAACGGCCGTAAGCGCCCGTCTCCGCCATGAAGTCCTGCAGGCGCCCACGCCACGTGCGGCCGGAGATCGCACCGGTGGCGACGAGTGAAACAGCTTCCTTCGCCGATACGGCGTCCGCTGTGAGCCGATGATTCATGCGAGTGCCGCGCAGGACCAGGTCCACCGTGTCGAATGCCAGCGGGCCTGCGACGGCGCCCAGCACGCTCAGATCGACGTCGGTTCGGCCGCGGGGCGAGAGGCCCACATCCGCACGACCGCGCGCGCTCGCCGCGGCGGCGTTGCCAAGCCGGAGGCGGCTCCCCTGGAAGGTGGCACGCACGCGCGGCGCATCGCGCATCCCGCGCACCGTTCCGCGGGAGCGGAGCGCGCCAGCGGCGTCGGGCAGCGCCGTGCGCAGGTTCCCGATGGCCAGGTCGAAATCGGCGGACACCGTATCGGCGATCGCTCCCCGACCGGTGAGGCGGACGCTGCCCCACGTCACCGCCAGTTCGGGCACCTCGGCGGCGTTGCCCGCGAACTCGACCTCGGCTGTCCCGCCCAGTCGCTGCCCGCGGAGCGCGCCGCCGAGCGAGTCGATGCGCAGGGTTCCGACGGGGCCGATGCTGTCGAGGTGGCCGGCGGTGCGTCCGGCGAACGCGACGGCGCCCGGCCATTCTCCCGGATTCTCCAGGAGATGCGACGGCTCCACGCCATCGCCGCGGACGGCGAGGTTCCATTCCGTTCGCGGCCACCAGGTCACGCGCCCCGCGGCATGCACGGTCCCGTCGAAGACGGCGGCCCTCGAGCTGTCGAGCAGAACGTGGTCGAGTGTACCGGTGCCCGACAGCGTGACGGGCACGCCGGTTGCCTGCGGAAGGGAAAGCTCGCCTTCGGCCACGAAGCGATAGTCTTCCGCGCGCCCGTCGAGCCGCACCGTGCCGCCCTGAATCGTGACGTCGTTCGGCGCGTCTACCGAGAGGTCCTGCACGAGGACATCGCCGAGCAGCACGTCCAGGGGAAGCGAGGGCCTCGCCGGGGCGGTGTCCTTCGGAACCGAATCGGGAATCGTGACGTGCACGCCCACGGCGTGCAGGCGATCCACGCGGACCTGCCGGCGAATCAGGCCCGTCGGCGTCCAGTCGAGCAGCGCGCTGTCGATGGTGGCCGAGAAGGTTTCCTTCTGCACGGCCACGTCGCGCACGATGAGGGGTCCGCGGATGCTTCCGCTGATGCTGCCGATGGTGATGCCATCCCCGGCGCGCGCCAGCGCCGATGTGATGAGCCGGCGCGCCACGCGCTCGCTCGACAGGCCATACCAGAGGAGGCCGGCGGCCACGACGAGCAGCACCGCGATCCCGATCGCGACGCGGCCAAGGATGCGGCGCGCGCTCACAGGTCGGGCCCGATCGAGAGGTGGATGCGGAACGGCGCGTCCTCTTCGGAGATGGGGAAGGCACCGTCCACGCGGATGAGCCCGATCGGCGAGATCCAGCGGACGCCGGCGCCGACGGCCTGCTCGAGATCGAGCGTGAAGTCCTCCAGAGCGTTGCCGGCATCGGTGAAGACGGCAAGGGCCCATCGGGGCGTCACGCGGAAGTCGAGCTCGGCGCTTCCGACGACGAGGTTGCGGCCGCCGGTGACCTTGCCCTTGGCGTCGCGGGGGCCAAGCGCCTGGTACCCGAACCCGCGCACGCTCTGGTCGCCGCCGGCAAAGAAGCGCAGCGTCGGGGGAAGGCGGCGGAACTGGCTGGTGAAGATGCGGCCCACGTCGGCCCGCACCAGCGCGCGGGTCCGTCCACCCAGGCTGTGGACGATCTTGCCGCCGGCACTCACCCGGAGCAGCGAGGCAGACGAGAGGACGCCATCGTGCGCGGCCTGCACGTCGAGCCGGGTGCGGATCCCGCTCGTCGGGAAGATCCTGCTGTCCGATCGCGTCCGCTCCCAGCTCGCGCCGGGAAGGAAGAGCGTCGAGGTGGCGCTGTCGGTGGCCACGCGGAACGCTTCGCGCTGCCACGAGAGTGAAAACGTCTCGCGCCATCCGAGCCGCGGCCGGCTCAGCCGCACGCTCGCCACGTAGGTCCGGCTGGCGCTCGTCACCGGATTGAGGATCGCATATCCGGCGAGGAACGTGAGCACCCCCTTCGGGTGGCCGAAGGCCGGCACCATGTATTGCGCCGACGCACTCCGCTCGATGAACGACCCGACCACCTCCAGCTCGGCATGGTGGCCTTTCCGGTTGAGGCGCCTGAGCCGGGCCGAGCCGCGCCCGCGCGGCCCGTTGTCGGTGCCGTACCCGACACCCGCCTCGAACGCCTGCGATGGGCGTGGAATGAGCTCGACGTCGATCGGCACGCGCAGGCTCTCGGCGCGCTCCGGCCGGGGGATGACCTCGACGCGCTCCCAGTACGGATCTTCGGCGAGGCTCGCCTGCAGCTCGAGCACCTGGTGCCGCTGGTAGGGCTCGCCCGTCTCGAACGGGACCCGGGAGCGGAGGAACGACGTATCGAGGATCGCCTGATCGAAATGCACGGGGCCGAACCGGTACCTCGGCCCGGTGGTGAAGTGGATCACGATCTCGGCCGTCGATTCCTCGCGGTTGACGCGGATCACGCTCGTGTCGAAGTCGGCGGTGAGGTACCCGCTGTCGCCGGCGAGGGTGATCAGCGCGAGCTTGGCGGTCTCGTAGGGGAGATGGCGCAGGGTATCGCCCCGCGCGAGGGGGAACTCGGCCACCGCCTGGCGGAATGCGGGCTCGTCGGCGCCCGCGCCGCTCAGCACGACGTCCACCCGCGTGACGAGCGTCGGCGGGCCGGGATCGATCGCATACCGTGCCACGAGAGCATCGCCGTCCTGCTGCAGGGATTTCCGGATTCGTGGCCGGTAATAGCCGAAGGGCTGCAGGGCGGTTTCGATGTCGGCATTCGCCGTCCGATGCAGCCGGACCGCGCGGTCGAGCATCAGCGCGCCCGTGTCGGCGGCCCGCGAGATCTCGAGCACGGTTCGGACGTTCGCCGCGACGGGCCCTTCGACCCCTTCAATCTGCACGTGGACGGGATGCGGGCCCGGCGAGAGCTGGGCCTCCGCCCACCCGGCCGGCACGGCCCACCCGAATGCCAACAGCAGCAGCGCGCGCCGGAGCGGAGAGCAGGGAAGGAGCATGGGCAGTCACGATACGGCCGGGGGCATCGTCCCGTCGGTGAAGCCCGTCACAGGGGCATGTAGATTCCGGCATGTCTGTCACTCCGCGCCATCTGCGTCCTGCCGCCGGCGAGCTTCCGTTCGACCTCCCTGCGGCGCTCCGCCACCTTCGCCAGGCCGATCCGGTGCTGGCCCGCGTCATCCGCCGCGCCGGACCGTGCGGCCTCCGGCCCAAGGCCACGCAGAGCCTTTTCCATGCGCTGTCGGAGTCGATCGTCTACCAGCAGCTCTCCGGCAAGGCGGCCGCCACCATCTTCGGACGGGTGGTCGCGCTGTACGCGCCGAAGCGATTTCCCACCCCGGCTGACATCGTCGCCACGCCGGACGCGCGCCTTCGCGCCGCGGGGCTTTCCGCCGCGAAGACGGCGGCGCTCAAGGATCTCGCGGCAAAGACGCTCGACGGCACGGTTCCTTCGCTCGCGCGGGTGCGGCGCCTTCCCGACGACGAGATCGTCGAGCGCCTGATCCAGGTTCGCGGCATCGGCGTGTGGACGGTGCAGATGCTCCTCATGTTTCGCCTCGGACGTCCCGACGTGCTTCCCACGGGGGATCTCGGAGTGCGGAAGGGCTTTGCCATCGCCTACGGACTCGACGAGCAGCCCACCCCGGCGGAACTGGCCGAGCACGCGGAACGATGGCGGCCGTACCGCACGGTGGCGAGCTGGTACATGTGGCGCGTCCTCGATTGAGCGCCGGCGGCGCAGAGGGCTCGATGAGCCCCGACGACTTCCGGCGGCACGCGCACGAGCTCGTGGACTGGATGGCGGACTACCTGGCGGATGCGACGGCGTACCGGGTCGTGCCCGATGTCGCGCCGGGCGAAATCGCTGCGAGCCTCCCGCGGCACCCGCCCGACGGCGGCGACCCGTTCCCGGCGATCATGGCGGACTTCCAGCGCCTGATCCTTCCGGGCATGACGCACTGGAACCACCCGGGCTGGTTCGCCTACTTCCCCGGGAACAACAGCCCGCCGAGCATCCTCGCCGAGATGCTCACCGCTACGCTGGGTGCGCAGTGCATGTCGTGGCAGACCTCGCCCGCAGCCACCGAGCTCGAGCAGGTGACCATGGAGTGGCTGCGCGGAATGGTCGGGCTGAGCGAGGACTTCAGCGGCGTCATCCAGGACACCGCGTCCACGTCGACGCTCGTGGCGCTGCTCTCCGCCCGGGAGCGGGCGACGGGGCATGCCTGGGGCACCAGGGGACCCGCGGCTGGCGCCCCGCGGCTCGCCGTCTATGCCTCGGCGGAGGCGCATTCCTCGGTTGGAAAGGGCGTGCGGCTCGCGGGGTACGGCACCGACATGCTGCGGGCGATTTCCGTGGACGAAACATTCGCGCTCCGGGCGGATGCCCTCGAGGCAGCGATCAGGGAAGACATCGTGGCCGGGATCCGTCCCGCCTGCGTCGTGGCCACGATCGGGACGACCTCGTCGACGGCGGTGGATCCAGTGCGGGCGGTGGGGGAAATCTGCCGGCGGCACGGCGCATGGCTGCACGTGGATGCCGCGTACGCGGGGTCGGCCGCCATCCTTCCCGAGTGCCGGCGGCACTTCGACGGCCTCGAGCTCGCCGACTCGTTCGTTTTCAACCCGCACAAGTGGCTGCTCACGAACTTCGACTGCTCGGCGTACTTCGTCCGCGACGTGGCGACGCTGCTCCGCACCTTCGGCGCGGCCCCGGAGTACCTCCGGACGGCGCATGACGAGCGGGTGGTCAACTACCGGGACTGGGGCATCCAGCTGGGCCGGCGGTTCCGGGCCCTCAAGCTCTGGTTCGTGATCCGGAGCTACGGGGTGGAGGGCCTGCGCGGGATGCTCCGCATGCATATGGGCCTGGCGCAGGAGTTCCGGTCGTGGGTCGAGCGGGAGCCGGACTTCGAGGTCATGGCGCCGACACCGTTCGGGCTGGTCTGTTTCCGGCACCGTCCGGGGGGGATGGTGGATGGTCCCGAGCTCGATGCGCACAACCGGACGTTGCTGGCGCGGGTGAACTCGCAGGGAAGTGCTTATCTGACACATACTTCGCTCGGCGGTCGGTTCGCCATCAGGCTGGCCGTGGGCCAGTGGCGGACTGGGCGCCCGGATGTCGAAGCGATCTGGCGGCTGATTCGGGCGTCGATCTAGGTCCGTATTTTCACGGAAGCCCACCACATTTTCACGCCATTTTCACGTTTCCCGCCCATAGTTTTCCACGCTTGACCGTTCGGACAATTTCCCGGATTCGGACACCATCCTGGAACTGCAGTCCCCCTGATGCTCGCGACCGTCGTGGCGGCCGCGGGAGAGTCGTGCAGGGACCGCACAAGCCGCCGGATCGGCCCGAGCGACGACCGGCACCGCAGCATTTCGGCAGTCATCAATGTGCAGCAGGGCAGGATCCGTAGCGGCGGGAACCGGCCGGGGGATTCGGCGTCGGTTCCATCGCGCCGCGCAACACCCGGGAACTCCGGGAAAAGGCACCCCGGCCGCGAGGCCGGTCCGCAAAGCC
>JBLNHD010000168.1:0-8348 GCA_050268825.1 Gemmatimonadota bacterium | reverse complement strand
GGCGAGGGCGGCCGGGATCACCATCCCGGCCGCCTTTTTTTGTCGCGTTCCAGGACCACCCCTTGCGCCGGCGTTCGCCGCGGCGTAGCTATGATGACCTAAGTCGTTGATATGTAACGACTTCTGTTGAGAACTCGGTGGAAAACCTGCGGATCGGCGTGGAAAAGCCGGGAGTTCCGTGGAAAACACCGCCACCCTTTCGACCCGCCGATGAATCAGGGGAATCATTCGCGCCGCGTGCGCGGACTCGCGCTCTGGTCCCGCCGACCGGACTGGATCGAGCCGATGCAGGCATCGCCTTCCGATCCGCGCCCGCTTGGCGGCGACTGGATCCTCGAGCCGCGCCTCGAGGGAGAGCGCTGCCTTGCGTGGACGTCGGACGCGGGGGTCGAGCTCCGTGCCGGTGACCGCCGCTCGCTCACGGCGCGGCATCCCGGACTTGCAGCCCGTCTCGGCAACGCGACACGTGGCGAATCCATCGTCGACGGCATGATCACCAGTCAGGGCTTCGAGCTCTTCGACTGCCTCTTCTACGAGGGCGCGTCGCTCCTCTCGCTCCCGCTCCTGGACCGCCGGGCGGTGCTCCGGGATACGGTGCGGTTCGGCGAAGGCGTACATCTCGTCCCGCATCGACTCGCGACGTCCGCCGGCGTGCGGTCCGGCGGGATTCCGACGGGGGCCGGCATCGTGGCCAAGCGGGCACTGGGCCGGTACGTTGCGGGCCGCAGCAGCGACTGGCTCGCATTCGACTGCGCCAATGCGCAGGAGTTCGTCATCGGCGGGTACGCCGAATCCGGGGAGGGCGGTGCCGCGCTGGCCCTCCTCATCGGGTACTACGAAGAGGGCCGCCTCCGCTATGCCGGCCGCGTGAGCGCGGCGTACGACCCGAGCTCGCTCACCGCGATGGCCCCCACGCTCGCGCGGCTGCGGCGGCGAACCTCGCCGTTCGGCGGCGCGGTGCCGGGAGGCGGCCACATCCAGTGGGTATCGCCCGCCCTCGTTGCCCAGATCGGATTCGCCGACTGGACCCCGGCCGGCCTCCCGCGACAGCCGAGGTTCATCAGCCTCCGCCACGACCGCGAGCCGGACGAGGTGCGGCGAACCGCCGCGCGCGGCTGAGCAGCGCTCCGCAACAAACCAGGCCGGAGTGCCGTATGGCGCTCTGGCCTCCGGTCACGGTACGTTTAGCATCCCGAGCCCGACCCCCTTCGCACGACTCACCTGACGACTCAGCGGGAGCACGCCTGTGGAACGTCGCGACTTCCTGCAGTACACCGGCCTTGCCGCGGGAGCCCTCGTGCTCCCGGTGCGCGGCCGGCCGCTCGCCGACCTGAACGGCGCCCTGACGCCGATTCCAAGCGCCGACAAGAAAGCACTCGCCGACGCGGCGCTCGGCGCCGCACGCGCGGCCGGCGCCACCTACGCCGACGTGCGCATCGGCCGCTACCTCAACCAGTCGATCTTCTCGCGGGACGGAAAGATCCAGGGCGTCTCGAACTCCGAGTCGTACGGCGCCGGGATCCGTGTCATCGCCAACGGCACCTGGGGCTTCTCGGCCACGAACGACGTCACCACCGACGGCCTCGCCGCCGCGGCGCGGCGGGCGGTGGCGATCGCCCGGGCCAACGCGAAGCTGCAGACCGAGCCCGTCCAGCTGGCGCCGCAGCGCGGCTACGGCGAGGTGTCCTGGAAGACGCCGATCGAGAAGAACGCCTTCGAAGTGCCGGTGAGCGAGAAAGCGGATCTGCTCGGCGCCGTGGCCTCCGCCGCGCTCAAGGCCGGCGCCAACTTCATCAACGCCAACCTCGGCTTCGTCAACGAGCAGAAGTACTTCGCCTCGACCGACGGGAGCTACATCGACCAGGACATCCACCGGATCGGCGCGGGGTTCGGCGCCACGGTGGTGGATCGCGCGAGCGGCAAGTTCGAGAATCGCGGGGCGCTCTCCGCGCCCATGGGCATGGGCTGGGAGTACTTGTCAGGCCGGCCGGCCGGGAAGCACCAGGGCCCGGGCACGATCAAGTACGGCAACTACTACGACATGGTCGAGGACGCGACCATCGCGCCGGAGCAGGCGCGCGAGAAGCTCGCGGCCAAGTCGGTCACCGCCGGCAAGTACGACCTGGTACTCGACCCCTCGCACCTCTGGCTCACCATCCACGAGTCGGTGGGCCATCCGCTCGAGCTCGACCGCGTGCTCGGCTATGAAGCCAACTACGCCGGCACGAGCTTCGCGACCCTCGACAAGTGGCGCGGGAAGGACTTCAAGTACGGCTCGCCCATCGTGAACTTCGTGGCCGACAAGACGCAGCCGCACTCCCTCGGCGCGGTGGGATGGGACGACGAGGGCGTCAAGACGAAGGAGTGGATGCTCGTGAAAGACGGGGTCCTGGTGGATTACCAGAAGATCCGGGACCAGGCGCACATCGTGGGGCAGAACGAGTCGGACGGCTGCTGCTACGCCGACAGCTGGAGCGAAGTGCAGTTCCAGCGCATGCCGAACGTGTCGCTCCGGCCGGGCACGGCGCCGCTCACGCCCGCGCAGATGATCGCCAACGTCGAGAAGGGGATCTACATCGTCGGCGACAGCTCGTACTCGATCGACCAGCAGCGCTACAACTTCCAGTTCAGCGGCAAGCTCTTCTACGAGATCCTGAACGGGAAGATCACCGGCATGCTGCGGGACGTGGCCTACCAGGCCAACACCCAGGAGTTCTGGAACTCGTGCGCCGCCATCTGCGACCAGCGCGACTACCGCATGGGCGGGTCGTTCAACGACGGCAAGGGACAGCCCTCGCAGTCGAGCGCGGTTTCGCACGGGTCGAGCACCACCCACATCACCGGCGTCAACGTCATCAATACCGCGAGGAAGATCTGACATGATTCTCGACGAACGCCAGGCACGCGCGATCCTCGAGAAGGCGCTGCGGCTGAGCAAGGCGGAGGAGTGCACCGTCCGCCTCAACGGGCGCACCAGCGGCAACATCCGCTACGCGCGCAACACGGTCACCACGGCGGGGACGCAGGAGAACACGAGCCTCAGCGTGGCCTCGAGCTTCGGCAAGCGGACCGGCAACGCCTCGATCAACGAGCTGGACGACGCGTCGATCGAGCGCGCCGTGCGGCGCTCGGAGGAGCTGGCCCGGCTTGCCCCGGAAAATCCGGAGCACATGGGGCTGCTCGGCCCGCAGACCTTCACGCCGACGCCCGCGTATTTCGAGTCCACGGCGTCGATCACCCCGGAGTACCGCGCCGAGGTCGCCGCCGCCGGCATCCTCCCCGCCAAGGAGAAGGACTGCACCGCCGCCGGCTTCCTCAACGACGGCGCCGGCTTTTCCTCGATGCTGAACTCGAAGGGCCTCTTCGCCTATCACCGCTCGAGCGACGTGGATTTCTCGCTCACCGTGCGCACCAGCGACGGGTCCGGGTCCGGCTACGTCACGCGCGACGCGAACGACGTGCGGAAGTTCGACGCGAAGTCCGCGAGCGCCATCGCCCTCGAGAAGGCGGTCGCGAGCCGCAATCCGCGCGCGATCGAGCCAGGGAAGTACACCGTGATCCTCGAGCCCGAGGCCTCGGTGGAGCTGATCCAGAACATGATGGGCTTCGATGCCCGCAACGCCGAGGAAGGCCGGAGCTGGCTGGCGGCACCGGGTGGCGGGACGCGCCTCGGGCAGAAGCTCATGGACGAACGGGTGACGATCTACTCCGATCCCGCCAATCCGGAGGTCCCTGCCTCCCCATGGTCGGGCGACGGGCAGGCCCGCAAGCGCACCATGTGGATCGAAAAGGGTGTGGTGAAGAACCTCGCCTACTCGCGATACTGGGCGGAGAAGCAGGGCAAGGAGCCGCTGCCGGGCCCTGCCAACATCATCATGGAAGGCGGCACGGAGTCGCTCGAGGACCTGATCCGGGGCACGCGCCGCGGCATCCTGCTCACGCGCACCTGGTACATCCGGACGGTGGACCCGCAGACGCTGCTGTACACCGGCCTCACGCGGGACGGCACGTTCTACATCGAGGACGGGCAGATCCGGCACGCGGTGAAGAATTTCCGGTTCAACGAATCACCGGTCATCATGCTGAACAATCTCGATGCGCTCGGGCGCCCCGAGCGGATCCGCGGCAACCTGATTCCGCCGATGCGCGTGCGTGACTTCACCTTCACGTCGCTCTCGGACGCGATCTAGCCGGGACGCCGGTCGTGGTCGCCGCGCGGCGCGACGCTCCCGGCGCCCGCCGCATCTCCCTGTGTGACCCTGACCGGGGAGCTGGTCTCATGGTTCGTGCGTCGTTCGCGGCCGTCACCCTCCTGGTGGCGGCCGCACCCGTCACCGCCGCGGCGCAGCGCGTCCCGGCGCTCTCGCCGATCCCCGTTCCCGCATCGCTCGCCACCCTCGAGTTCACCGGCTCCGCCCTCGCGTGGGTCGACGACACGACGCTCGCGCTGCTCGACACCGACGCGAAGCAGCTCGTGACCGCCGACCTCCGGCGCGGGACGCTGCGGCGGCAAGGCCGCGAAGGGAACGGCCCCGGGGAGTTCCGCGCGCCGTCCTTCCTGCTTTCGCGCGGCGGGGAGGTGGTCGTGTACGACATCTCGACGCGCCGGGTCAGCCGGTTCGATGCGGCGCGCCGCTTCGTGAAGAGCGTCCCGACGCCCGGCGCCACGCTGCAGCTCCTCGGCTGGAATGGCGACCTCGTCCGCATCGCCTGGACCTCCTTCATGCCTGACGGCGGCCCATACATCAGTGAGCTCGAGCTCGCCGATGGATCCCTGCGCGAACGATTCCGCGTGCTCGCCCGCGATTCCACGCTGGCCAGCCCCATGCCCGGCGGCTCGGGCAGCACACCGTTCCTGGCCTTCGCCGCGGCGTCCGACGGCGGAGTCCTCGTCGGATCGCCGCGGCATTACCGGATCACGCGGTTCGACTCGACCGGGCGCGTGGTGCGGCGCTTCGGCCGCCCGCTGCCGCCCGTGTACCGCACGCCGGCCGAGATCGACTCGATCCTGGCCCAAGGCGGGCGGATGCTCGCCGGCACCCCGGTGCGCGAGGGTCAGCGCGGCGATCTTGCCGCCCGGCTGCGCGACGCCCTCGGCAAGGAGCCGAAGCCGCACTTCCCCTGGATGGGCGGCATCGCCGTCGATCCGGACGGAAGAGCCTGGGTCCTCACCGCGCGCGGGCGAAGGGGAACCGAGTTCGACGTCTTTTCCCCGGCGGGCGACTTTCTCGGCACCGTGCACGCGCCGGGCCGCGTCGTCGCGTTCGCCATTCGCGCGCCCAGGCTGGCGCTCCTGACCGAGCGCACCGAGGGAGACGACGAAGGCTTCCAGGGCATCGATCTCTACCGCATCGGCGGGCGGTGAGCGGCGCGCCAGCCGGCCTCGCACCGGACGCGGAGCGGCGGGCGGCGGCGCTCGCGCGCCGGCGCGCCGACTTCACCTTCACCCGCCTCCAGTACACCTCGGGCGACTGGGACGTGGACGAGCGCATGCCGTCGAATCTCCTGAACTCGCTCGTCGAGTACACGACGGTCGAGGTGGCGACGACGGAACGAGTCGTGGCGCTCGACAGCACGGCCGTCTTCGATTCCCCCTTCGCCTACCTGGCGGGGCATCGGCTCGTCGAGTTCACCGCGCGCGAGCGGGACATCTTCGAGCGGTTCGTCCGCGGCGGCGGGTTCGTCTTCGCCGATGACTGCAATCACGACATCGACGGGCTCTTCGCGCGGTCGTTCGAGGCGCAGATCGAGGCGATCTTCGGCGCCGACGCGCTCCGGAAGATCCCGAACGACCACGCGCTCTATCGCGCCTTCTTCGAATTCGGCGACGGGCCACCGCCGACGGCCCTCGAGCTGAACGGCTGGGGCGACGACCTGGTGCACGATTACCTCAAGGCGGTCGAGATCGACGGGCGCATCGGGATCCTGTACAGCAATAAGGACTACGGCTGCGAGTGGGACTACGACTTCCGCAACAAGCGGTTCCTGGCGGAGGACAACACGAAATTCGGAGTCAACATCGTGATCCATGCGATGACGGCATGACGGCGCTCCCGAAGACCGAGGGAGAAGTGGCCGCCCTCCTCGAGCGGATCGGCGCGCTGCGGGCGGAGATCGGGAAGGTGATCGTGGGCCAGGACGCGACCGTGCACGAGCTGCTCATCGCCTTCCTGGCGGGCGGGCACGCGCTGCTCGAGGGCGTCCCGGGACTCGCCAAGACGCTCCTCATCCGCACGCTCGCCGACGCGGTGCACCTCAGCTTCCGGCGAATCCAGTTCACGCCCGACCTCATGCCGACCGACATTCTCGGCACCGAGGTGCTCGAGGAGGACCACGCGTCCGGCCGCCGCTTCTTCAAGTTCACGCGCGGCCCCATCTTCGCGAACATCGTCCTGGCGGACGAGATCAACCGCACCCCGCCGAAGACGCAGGCCGCGCTGCTCGAGGCGATGCAGGAGCACGCGGTGACGTACGGCGGCACCTCGTATCCGCTCGAGGCGCCCTTCTTCGTCCTCGCCACGCAGAACCCGATCGAGCAGAGCGGCACCTATCCGCTGCCCGAAGCGCAGCTCGATCGCTTCCTCCTCTACATCCGCGTCGCGTACCCGGCCGAGGCCGAAGAGCGCGAGATCCTCGCGCGGACGACCGGAATGGCGCAGCCCGCCGCGGCGGCCGTGATCTCCGCCGAGGAGATCCTCGCGGCGCAGGCGCTCGTGCGGCAGGTCCGCCTGAGCGATGCCCTCCTGGACTACGCCACACGTCTCGTGCGCGCCACCCGGCCGGGGGACTCCGCGATCGACGAGGTGCGCGCGCTCGTGCGCTGGGGCGCCGGCCCGCGGGCCGGCCAGGCACTGGTGCTCGCGTCCAAGGCGCGCGCGCTGCTCGCGGGGCGCTTCGCCGCGACGCTCGACGACCTCCGCGCCGTGGCCCCGCCGGTGCTCCGGCACCGGATTCTCGTGAACTATCGCGCGGAGGCCGACGGCGTTTCTCCCGATGCGGTGACGGCGCGGCTCCTCGCCGCGGTCCCCGCCCCCGCGTCGCCGCTCCGGTGATCGCGCTCGACGCGCGCACGCTCGCCGCACTCGGCGATCTCGAGCTCGTGGCGCGGCGGATCGTGGACGGCTTCATGTTCGGCACGCACCCGAGCCGGGTGCAGGGCGCGGGCGTCGAGTTCAGCCAGTACCGGAGCTACCAGCCCGGCGACGACATCCGCCGGATCGACTGGAAGCTCTTTGCCCGCTCCGATCGCTACTTCCTGCGCGAGTCGGAAGTCGAGACCAGCGTGTCCGTTCGCATCCTCCTCGATGCGAGCGACTCGATGCGCCAGGCGGAGGATGGGGTGTCGAAGTTCGAATACGCGCGCCTCCTCGCCGCCGCGCTCGCGACGCTCGCGTTCCGCCAGGGCGATGCCGTCGCCCTCACGGCGCTCCTCGACGGCGGCGCGCGCGCGCTTCCCCCCAACCGGGGGCGCGGGCACCTCGGCAGGATCCTGCGTGAGCTCGAGCAGCTCGCCCCCGCCGGGACCTGGCCCGGGTGGCGGAGCGCCGAAGGCACACTCCTCTCCGGCGCCGGCCGCAGCGTCATCTTCGCCCTGACCGACCTGCACGAGCGCAGCACCGAGATCCGCGCCGCGCTCACGAAGCTCGCGGCGCTGGGCCACGACGTGGCGGTGCTGCATCTCGTGGGACGCCGGGAGCTGGAGTTCGACTATGGGGACGACCTGATCTTCGAAGAGCTCGAGACCGGCCGGACGTTGGAGGTAACGGGCGCCGAGGCGCGGGCGCACTATCTCCACTCGCTCGACGCCGCACTGCGCACGCTCGAGCTGGACCTCGGCGAGCAGCGCATCGAGTACACCCGCATCCGCCTCGACACGCCGCTCGACGCGGCGCTGCGCCAGGCGCTCGCGCGCCGCCTCGGTCGCTGATGGGCTTCGGCTGGCCGCTCGGCCTCGCGGCGCTCGCCGCGCTGCTGGTGCCGATCCTGATCCATCTCGCCCGCCGGCGCCCCAGGCGGCCGGTGCTGGTCGGCTCGCTGCGGCACCTCCCTTCCAGCGCGCCGCGCCGGGCGCGCTCCCGGGTCATCGAACCCTGGCTGCTGGCGCTGCGGATGCTGATCCTGGCGCTGCTCGCCTTCGTCACGGCCGGTGCCTTCGTTCGGTCCAACCCTCCGGCCGTGGCGCCGCGCTCGCTGCTGGCGCTGCCGGTCGGCATCTCCGACGATTCGGTGCGGCAGCGTCTGCCGATCCTCGACTCGCTGGCGGCGGACCGGGAGGTGCATCGGCTTCCGATGACCGATCTCTGGTCGGAGCTGGCCGCGCTCGATGCCGCGCTCCCTCGCGGATCCTC
>JBLNHD010000167.1:0-4957 GCA_050268825.1 Gemmatimonadota bacterium | reverse complement strand
CGACGACGCGCTTCAGGGTCTCGAGGCAGGCGTCGGCCGGCTTCATTCCGCGCCGCATGTGCTCCACCGTGAGAAAGCCCCCGCAGACCATGATGTTCGACTCGCCGCGCCCGGTGGAGCCTGCGGCGCCCACGTCGTTGTCGGTGTACTGGCCGGCGCCGACGATCGGTGAATCTCCGGCGCGGCCCGGGATCTTCCAGGCGAGTCCGCTCGTCGTCGTCACCGAAGAGATCTCTCCCTTGCTGTTGACGACGTTGAGGTTGATCGTCCCCGTCGGCCGCACGGTCATCTTCTCCGACTCCGGGACGTCGAGCCAGTCGTCCGCGGCGCCCCGGTTGGCCCGCCAGCGGAGCCAGATCTCGCGCGATTCCGGCGTGAGCAGGTTCTCCGTCTGGAACCCGTACGACAGCGCGAACCGCCGGGCTCCTTCGCCCACGAGGAGGATGTGGTTCGTGTACTTGAGCACGAGCCGCGCGACCTCGCTCGGCGTCTTGATCCCCTCGAGCGCCGCGACCGCTCCCGCGCGCTTCGTGGGGCCGTGCATGCACGACGCGTCAAGCTGGACCACGCCCTCCTCGTTCGGCAGCCCGCCGTAGCCGACCGAGTTGTCGGCGGGGTCGAGCTCCTGGATCTTCACGCCTTCGACCGCGGCGTCGAGCGTATCGGTGCCCGCTTCGACGAGCTCGAAGGCGCGGTTCACGGCCCGGAGCCCGTTGCCGGAGCTCACCGCCGCGAAGTGATTCTGGACCGGACGCCGGATCGCTGGAGCCTCGACGGCGCCTGCCGGAACGGGAAGCGCTGCGGCAGCCGCGGCGGCGCCGGCCGTACCGATGAAGGCGCGACGGGAGAAAGTCTCGGGCACGCTGACAACCTCCGTGTGAGGTAAATGGCCAAGGAGACCGGATTTACGCGCCGTCCGAGGTCCCTGTCAACTTGCCGAGGCTCCTAATCCGTCCCTAACTTGTCACCTTGGCTGCCGATTCCGCTGTGACCTGGATACGGGCGCATGCCGCCGAAGCGTCGGCGAACCCGCTGGCGCTGCTTCGCGCCGTGGTGGGTGCGCTGCTGCTGGGGGCGACGGTGGTGGCGCTCGGGCTGGCGGTGGCGGGACTCGGGTGGCGAGGCGTCGAGCTGGCGGGAATCTGCTGGGCGCTCTATGGCCTCGTCCTCGGAATCGTCGCGATGGTGGATGCCGGAGTGGATGGCCTGGCGGCGGTGCTCCAGAGCGTCGGGCTCATGCGCGCCGGCGGCGGCTTCTCCGACATCGAGACACTCGAAGCGCAGGGGCGCTTCCCCGAGGCGGCCGAAGCGTATCTCGAGCGCGCCCGCTCCCCGCGCGACCGTGTCGGCGCCACCCTCCGCCGGGCCGCCGTCCTCGGCGGACCGCTCGGCGATCCGCACGCGGCGGTGCAGTCGCTCCTCGATCTCCGGACCGGCACGCTCACGCCCGCCGAAGACATCAGCACCGGACTCGCCCTCGTGGACCTCTACGACTACCGATTGCACGATGCCGGGCGCGCGATGGCCGAGCTGAGGCGGCTGATCGACGAATACCCGGATGCGCGCCACCAGCGACGCCTGCGCCGGCAGCTCGCCGACCTCAAGGAATCGCACTTCGGCGACGTGGCCGGGGCGGCGAACCGATGACGCGCCGGCCGCGCCTCGACCCCGAGATCTTCAACCTGCCCGTCGAGAAGATGCGGGCGGGATACTATTCCGATAAGTACTTCGTCCGCGCGCGCGAGATCCTCCTGGCCGACCGCCACCGTCCCCGCGTCACGATGCAGGTCTTCGGGAAGCAGCACGCCTTCCTCGGCGGGATCGACGAGGCCATCGCGATCCTCAAGCTCTGTTCCGACGACTGGAGCGCCCTGGAGGTGCACGCGCTCTACGACGGCGACGAAGTCGAGCCGTGGGAAACGGTAATGCTCATCGAAGGCCCCTACGACACCTTCGCCAACCTCGAGACGCTCTACCTCGGCGTGCTCGCGCGGCGCACCCGCGTCGGCACCAACACGCGGCGCGTGGTCGAGGCGGCGGCGCCGAAGGAAGTGATGTTCTTCCCGGCGCGCCACGATCACTGGCTGGTGCAGACGGGCGACGGCTACGCGGCGCACATCGCCGGGGCGATCGGCGTCTCGACCGACGCGCAGGCGTCGTGGTGGGGATCGGAGGGGATCGGGACCGTGCCGCACGCGCTGATCGCCGCCTACGGCGGCGACACGGTGCTCGCGACGCGGAAGTTCGCCGACCTGATCGATCCGAAGATCCGGGTCGTGACGCTGGTGGATTTCGAGAACGACTCGGTCCGCACCTCGCTCGAGGTGGCACGGGCGCTCGACGGCCGCCTCTACGGCGTCCGGCTGGACACGAGCGAGATGCTGGTGGATCGTTCGGTGCTGCCGCAGATGGGGCGCTTCCGTCCCACGGGCGTCAACCCGCAGCTCGTCTGGAACGTGCGGCGGGCGCTCGACGCGGAAGGGTTCCGGGAAGTTCGGATCATCGCCTCCGGGGGCTTCACGGTCGAGAAGATCGAGATGTTCGAGCGGGAGGGCGTCCCGGTGGATGCCTATGGCGTCGGCTCCTCGCTCTTCCAGGGGCGGTTTGATTTCACGGCGGACGTGGTCCGCATCGACGGCCGGCCGGTGTCCAAGGTCGGCCGGGAGTATCGGCCGAATCCAAGGCTGGAGCCCGTCACATGACAGTTCGCATTCCACGCGCGGCGCTCCTGCCGCTCATTCTCGTCGCGGGCGCCGGTGCGCTCCGCGCTCAAGGGTCCGACGTGAACGATCCGTATCTCTGGCTGGAAGAGGTGCAAAGCGACAGCGCGCTCGACTGGGTGCGCGCCCAGAACGCCCGCACCGAGGCGGCGCTCGGCGCCGCCCCGGGTTTCGCCGCGCTCGAGTCCCGCATCCGCGCCATCCTCGACTCCGACGCCAACATCCCCGACGTCTCGAAGATCGGCCCGTACTACTACAACTTCTGGCAGGACGCCGAGCACGAGCGGGGCATCTGGCGGCGCACCACGCTCGACGAGTACCGGAAGGCGGAGCCGGAGTGGGAAACGGTCATCGACCTCGATGCGCTCAACCGCGAGGAAAAGGAGAACTGGGTCTGGCACGGCGCCGACTGCCTCCGGCCGGACTACGAGCTCTGCCTCGTGTCGCTCTCGCGCGGCGGCGCCGATGCGGACGTGACGCGCGAGTTCAATCTGAAGGAGAAGAAGTGGGTGGAGGGCGGGTTCTACCGCCCCGAGGCGAAGGGCTCGCTCGGCTGGATCGACCGCGATCGGGTGTACGTCTTCACCGACTTCGGGCCGGGCACGCTCACCGAATCGGGGTATCCCCGCATCGTGAAGGAATGGCGCCGAGGCACGCCGATGTCCGCGGCGAGGGTGGTCTACGAAGGCACCGCGGAGGACATGTACATCTCCGCCTACCACCACGACACCCCCGGCTTCGAGCGGGACTTCGTGAGCCGCACCATCGCCTTCTACAACGACGAGCTCTATCACCGGGAGAAGGACGGCAAGCTCACCCGCATCGACGCGCCGAATTCCGCCAACAAGAGCGTTTTCCGCGAGTGGCTCCTCCTCGAGCTGCGCGAGCCGCTCACGCTCGGCGGCAGCACGTGGGACGCCGGCACCCTCCTGGCAGCGCGGTTCGACGATTACATGGCAGGCAAGCGGGACTTCACGGTGCTGTTCGCGCCGAGCCCCACCACCTCGCTCGCGGGGTACACGTGGACGAAGTCCCGCCTCATCCTCAATGTGCTCGAGGACGTCAAGAACCGGCTGTCGGTGCTGACGCCGGGAACGAAGGGCTGGGATCGCGCGCCGTTCGCGGGCGCACCGCCGCTCGGCACCGTCGGCGTCGCCGCCGTGGACCGGGACGAGAGCGACGACCTCTGGCTTTACGTGACCGACTACCTCTCCCCCACCACGCTTTCGCTGGTGACGCCGGGGAAGGCGCCGGAGAAGCTCAAGTCGATGCCCGAGTTCTTCGAGGCCGGCAACCACGTCATCGAGCAGCACTTCGCCACGAGCAACGATGGGACGCGCGTTCCCTATTTCGTGGTGCGGCCCAGGGACCTGGCGTTCGACGGAACGGCGCCGACGCTGCTGTACGGGTACGGCGGCTTCGAGATCTCCCTCATGCCCTACTACTCGGGCACGGTCGGCGCCGGGTGGATCGAGCGGGGCGGGGTGTACGCCGTCGCCAACATCCGCGGCGGCGGCGAGTACGGGCCGCGCTGGCACCAGGCGGCGCTCAAGGCCAATCGTCCGCGGGCGTACGAGGACTTCGCGGCGGTAGCGCAGGACCTGGTTGCGCGGAAGATCACGTCCCCGGCGCGGCTGGGCATCGAGGGAGGCAGCAACGGTGGGCTCCTCGTCGGCAACATGCTGACGCAGTACCCGGAGCTCTTCGGCGCGGTCGTGGTGCAGGTGCCGCTGCTCGACATGCAGCGCTACCACAAGCTCCTCGCCGGCGCGTCGTGGATGGCGGAATACGGCGATCCGGACGATCCGGAGCAGTGGGAGTTCATTCAAACCTATTCGCCGTACCACCTCTTCAAGCCCGATTCGACGTACCCGCCGACGCTCTTCATGACGTCCACCCGCGACGACCGCGTGCACCCGGGCCATGCGCGCAAGATGGCCGCGCGGATGATCGAGGCAGGGAAGAAAGTGCGGTACTACGAGAACATCGAGGGCGGCCACGGTGGCTCGGCCACGAACGCCCAGGCGGCGCACATGTCCGCCCTGGCGTGGACCTTCCTCTGGAGCGAGCTCTCGGGCCCGACGCCGTGATGGCCACCTCCGTCATCGTCTGGGATGTCGACACGCAGCATGATTTCATGCGTGCGGAGGGCAGGCTGTACGTGCCCGGCAGCGAGGAGATCCAGAATTACGGCACTTTTTCCGCAGGGGCGGCGGCCAATCTGACCCTCTATGAAT
>JBLNHD010000166.1:0-5917 GCA_050268825.1 Gemmatimonadota bacterium | reverse complement strand
CGCGCCCGACGGCTTCGTGCTCCAGGGCGGCCAGCCGCCCGTGCGCGGTCGCGCGGCGATCCAGGCCGCAGGTGCGAGAGGAGCACGACCCGCGCACCCCGCTCGCGGAGATACCGGATCGTCGGGAGCGCCGCCCGGATGCGCGTATCGTCCGAGACCGCGCCGTCCTGGATCGGCGTGTTGAAGTCCACCCGCACGAGCGCGCGGCGCCCGTCGAGCGCCGCGGGATCGAGCGACTCGAGGGTGCGCTTCACGCCTTCGACCCGATGTACCGGAGGAGGTCGACGCAGCGTGCCGAGTACCCCATTTCGTTGTCGTACCAGGAGGTCACGTTTACCAGCGTGCCGTTGACGACGTTCGTGGACAGCGCATCCACCGTGCTCGATGCCACGTTCCCGATGTAGTCCACCGAGACGAGCGGCTCATCGCTCACTTCGATGACACCCTGCAGGGCGCCGCGCGCCGCCTCGCGGAAGGCGTCGTTCACCTCCTGCGCCGTGGTGGCACGCTCGACCACCGCCGTGAGCGCCACCACCGACACGTCGGGCGTCGGCACGCGGAGCGAGACGCCGTCAATCCGGCCCTTCACCTCGGGCAGCACGAGCGACGTGGCCTTGGCGGCGCCGGTCGTCGTGGGGATGATCGAGATCGCGGCCGCCCGCGCCCGCCGCAGGTCCTTGTGCGGGAGGTCGAGGATCTGCTGGTCGTTGGTGTACGAGTGCACCGTGGTCATGAATCCGCTCACGAAGCCGAAGCGGTCGAGGATGACCTTGACCACGGGCACGAGACAGTTCGTCGTGCAGCTCGCGTTCGAGATGATATGGTGCGCCGCGGGATCGTACTTCTCGTGATTGACCCCGTACACGATCGTGATGTCTTCCTTCTTGGCGGGAGCGGAGATGACGACCTTGCGCGCGCCGGCCTGCAGGTGCAGCGCCGCCTGCTCGCGATCGGTGAAGCGGCCGGTGGACTCGAGGACGTACTCGACGCCCAGGTCCTTCCAGGGGAGCTTCGCCGGGTCCTTCTCGCTGAGGACCTTCATCTCGTCCCCGTCGACGACGATGGCGCCCTCCTTCCCCTCGACGGTGCCGTCGAACCGGCCGTGCACCGAGTCGTACTTGAGAAGGTGCGCGAGCGTCTTGGTATCGGTGAGGTCGTTCACCGCGACGAAGTCGAGCTCCGCGCCGCCCAGCGCCTTCGCGGCCCGCACGACGTTCCTGCCGATCCGGCCGAAGCCGTTGATTCCCACGCGAATGCCCATGCCAACTCCCGATCGAGGAATGTCCTAGTCCTGCCCCACGGCGTTGCGCGCGCGCGCGAACGTCACCGCGTCCACATCCGCTGCCCCGGCGGCCCGGAGCGCCTCGGCCGCGGCCAGCAGGGTGGCGCCCGTGGTGAAGACGTCGTCCACGAGCACGCACCGGCCACCGACCGACGCCGAGGCGACGAAGGCGCCGGCGACGTTCGCCGCGCGCTGCTCGGGGGTGAGCGCGGTCTGCGACGGCGTCTCGCGCTGCCGGCGCAGGACGTCGCGCACCGGCGCCCCCGTGAGGCGTGCAAGCGCCGCCGCGATCCGCTCGCTCTGATTGTAACCCCGTTTGCGGAAACGCCGCGACCCGAGCGGAACCGGTATCAACGATAGCCGCCCGGTCAATGGCTCGAGCCCGCGCATGGCGAGCGCCATCGCGTCTGCCACGCGCCACCAGCCATCGTACTTGAGATGGTGTACCGCGCGTCGGCCGGCGTCGTCGAGCCAGATCGCGCTCCGGACCCGCTCGAGCGACGCGGGCCATGCGGGGCATGCCGTGCAGGGCTCATCCCGCGTCACCGGGCCCCCGCACCGCGCGCACCACGGCGGAGCGATGCGCTGCCAGCGGGATCGGCAGAGGCCGCAGACGAGGGCGTCGTCGTCGCGCGCGGAGACCGGTTCGAGGCAGAGGAGGCACTCACCGGGGAGGAGGAGGCGCTCCACCCCCGCGAGCACGGGAAGGAGATCAGCGAAGCGCGCCATGGACCGCGGCCCGCATGACATCGACGGGAGGCGCGGTGTCCGGATACCACCGCCGGAAGGCGGCAACACCCTGCGCGATGAGCAGCTCGCGCCCGTCGGCCGCGCGAAGCCCGCGGCGCCGGCAGGCGGCCACCCATGGCGTGGCGCCGGGCGCGTAGACGAGGTCGAGCGCGAAAGCCGCTGCCGGGGCGGCCGCCTCCGGAATCGGCGGCGGATCCCCGCGACGGAGTCCGAGCGGCGTCGCGTTGATGAGCACCGTGCACTGCTCCGGCGCGACGACGGCTACGCCGCGCTGCCGGGCCCACTCGCTGAACTCCGCAGCGCGCGCCGGATCGCGAGACTGCATCGCGATCGAGGCCCCTGCGCGGCGCGCGGCGGCGACGACCGCGCGGGCCCCGCCGCCAGTGCCGGCGATCAGCCAGCTGCCGCCCGTGACGCCGAGCAGGCGCAGCGCCTCCCCCACACCTTCCACGTCCGTGTTGTCGCCACGGACCCGCTCGGCGTGGCGCCAGAAGGTGTTGCACGCGCCGACCTCGCGGACCATGTCGCTCGCGTCCTGGACGAGGCGAGCCGCCAGCTCCTTGTGCGGAACCGTGATGTTCCCCCCACCGCCGGACCGCGCGAGCCCACCGAGCAGTCCGGGCAGGTCACGCGAGCTGCACCGGATCGGCACGTAGGTCGCGGACAGGCCGAGCGCGCGGAAGGCGGCGTTGTACATCGCGGGCGAGAGCGAATGGAGGACCGGATCACCGAGGATCGCGAAGACCCGGACGCGTTCGCCGGCCATCAACGGCCGGCGGTCATGCGGGCCACCGCGCCTTCGATCAATTCCTCGAGCTGCCGGTAGGTGACCCGGTACGCGTCGAGATCGGACCCATAGGGATCGGTCACGTCGCCGTCGCGCGGTGCGGTGCCCGCGTACTCGACCAGGGTATGCACGCGGTCGCCCCCGCCCAGCGATTCCACGCGCGCGCGGTGCTGTGCCGACATCGTGAGAATGACGTCGGCGCCGCGCACCAGCTCGCGGGTGAGGAGGCGCGCGCGGTGGTTGGAGAGGTCGAGCCCGTTCTCGAGCCCCACGAGATAGGCGCCTTCCGACGCCGGTGCACCGTCCCAGGCGCCGGTCCCCGCCGAGCCTGCCTCCACGCCCTGCACGCCGCGCTCGGTGAGCGCACGGCGGAGCAGCGCTTCCGCGAGCGGACTGCGGCAGGTGTTTCCGGTGCAGACGAAGAGCACGTTCATGCCGTGGAACCTCTCATGGCGCGAGGCGACCCGCGTGGCGCCGGAGCTCCGCCCGGGGGATGGCCCCTTCCCGGATCATGAGCGGCACGCTGGTGGTGCAGTCGACGATCGTGGACGGCGGAACGTTCCCGAGCACCCCGCCATCGAGGACGAGCAGCTCGCCCGAGTCCACGGCCGCGCGGAACAGCGTGACGAGCCCGTCGACACCCGGCGCCGGTGGCGTGCCCGGGCGATTCGCCGAGGTCGATGTGACTGGAATCCCGATGGTGCCGATGAGCGCGGCCATGCCGCGATGCGAGGTGTGACGCACCGCGATGCCTCCTTCGGCGCCCCGCAATTCGTCGGGCAGGCGCCCTTCTCCTCCCCGCAGCACCAGTGTGAGCGGCCCGGGCCAGAATACGTCGGAGAGCGCCCGCGCCGACGCGTTGAAGACGAGCCCCCACTCTTCCGCCATGAGCCGTCCGGACACGAGGAGCAGGAACGGCTTGCGCGCCGGCCGTCCCTTGAGGGCCGCGAGCGCCGTGAGCGCGGCTCGGGCCGGGGCCGAACCGATGCCGTACACCGTCTCGGTGGGATAACCGAGCAAGCGGTTGGCGGACAGGTGGCCCGCCACTGCCGGCGCGGCAGCCGCGACATCGGCGTCGGTCCTGAAGGGGAGGATCACCGCCCCTGCACCACTGCGGCCCACGCTTCGGCGAGCGCGAGGTCCTCCGCGGTCGTGACCTTGAAGTTCGAAGGCGAATCGGCGATGACCCGGACCGGTTCGCCGAGCTGTTCGACCAGCATGGCATCGTCGGTGGCATCGGCGCCGGGTCCGGCCGCAGCATGCGCACGCTGGAGCATGGCACGGGGAAAGCCCTGCGGCGTCTGCGCCCGCCAGAGCTCCTCGCGCGGCACGGTCCGGCGGATCGTCCCGTCGCGTCCGGCTTCCTTCAGCGTGTCGCTGAGCGGCACGGCCGCCACCGCTCCAGTGCCCTCCCGCGCCGCGGCGATGACGGCA
The DNA here is from genome assembly GCA_050268825.1 of Gemmatimonadota bacterium. GTDB lineage: Bacteria > Gemmatimonadota > Gemmatimonadetes > Gemmatimonadales > GWC2-71-9 > CAMLLJ01. The sequence goes on along the minus strand of JBLNHD010000166.1, from coordinate 1,664 downwards.
TCGATCGTGGCGCGCTCGACGAAGGGCCGTGCCGCATCGTGCACGAGCACGATGCTGCAGGCAGGATCGAGGGCCGCGAGCGCCTTCTGCACGGACGAATGCCGCTCGACGCCGCCCGCCACGAACGACAGCGCCTTGCCCTCCAGGGCGGCGAGCCATTCGGGAGGCGCCGCGGCGTGCGTGGCCGGCAGCGCCACGACGACGTGCCGCACCTTCGGATGCGAGACGAAGGGCCGCAGCGCCCGGAGCAGCATCGGCACGCCGCCGATCTCGCGATACTGCTTGAGCACTCCGCCGCCGGCGCGCCGTCCCACGCCGGCGGCCACGACGAGCACGCCGACGTCACGCGGCAAGCGCGCGGACCAGCTGGCCGATGTGCTCGAGCGGCACGAGCTCCATGCCCGGCACCTTGATGGTATTGCGGGCCGACCCGAAGACACGCCGGAAACCGAGACGCGCCGCTTCCGCCACGCGGCGCTCGACGGCGGCGCTCGGGCGGATCTCGCCGCCCAGGCCCACTTCGCCGACGAAGATCACGTCGGCCGGCGCCGGACGATTGTAGAGGCTCGACACGAGCGCCGCGGCGACTGCGAGGTCGGCTCCGGGCTCGGCCAGCCGCACGCCCGCCGTGGCCTGCACGAAGACATCGAGATCCGCGAACGACGTCTCGGCCCGCCGCTCGAGGACCGCGAGCAGCACCGCGAGCCGCTTCGGGTCGAGCCCCGTCGCGACACGCTGGGGCGTCCCGTACCCCGAGCGCGCCGCGAGCGCCTGCACCTCGACGAGGACGGGACGCGTGCCCTCCATCAGGGCGGTGACGGCGCTGCCGCTGATGCCATCCGCGCGCGCCGCGAGAAAGACGGCGGACGGATTCGGCACGGGCACGAGGCCCTCGCCGGTCATCGTGAAGACGCCGAGCTCGTCCACCGAGCCGAAGCGGTTCTTCGTCGCGCGCAGCATGCGGTAATCGAGCGTGGCTTCCCCTTCGAAATAGAGCACGGTGTCCACGATGTGCTCGAGCGTCTTGGGCCCGGCGATGCCGCCCCCCTTCGTGACGTGCCCGACCACCACGACGGCCGTGCCGGATTCCTTGGCGAAGCGCATGAGCTGGCCCGAGCACTCGCGCACCTGCCCCACGTTGCCCGGCGCGCTCTCGAGCGCTTCGGTGTAGACCGTCTGGATCGAGTCGATGACGACGATGTCCGCGGCGAGTGCCGTGGCCGCGCCGACGATGCGCTCGAGGCTCGTTTCGCCGAGCACGTGCACCGCCCCGGCGTCTTCGCGGAGCCGCTCCGCCCGGAGGCGCAGCTGGTCCGGGCTCTCCTCGCCGCTGGCGTACAGCACCGAGCGCCCGGCCGCTTCGAGCCGGGCCGCGGCCTGCAGCAGCAGCGTGGACTTCCCGATGCCCGGCTCGCCGCCGATGAGCGTCATCGATCCGGGCACGACACCGCCGCCAAGGACGAAATCGAATTCGTCGAGACCCGTCCGCCAGCGCTCGAGCGGCGCCTGCGCGATCTCGCGGAGGCGCGACGGGCGCGGCCCGGTCACGCCAGGCCCGAGCACGACCCCGCCGCCTCCTACGCCCTCGAGCCGGCCTACGTCGCGCGGCTGACCGGCCGCATCGGCTCCACGACCGGTGAGACGGCCGCCGTGCACTCGCCGCT
>JBLNHD010000165.1:0-3754 GCA_050268825.1 Gemmatimonadota bacterium | reverse complement strand
CCCTTCGCCCCGCCCGAATGGCGTGAGGTCGAGAAAGTTGTAGGTATTGATGAGCAGGTCCAGGCCGCGACCGTAGCACGAGTAGGTATGGAGGACGCGATCGCCGTCCTTCAGGAAGACGCTGAGGCCCGGTTGCTCGCCGCTGATGTGGTAGGTGTGCACGAGGGCCTCGAGCTCGGCCCGGCTGCGATAGTTGTATTCGACCGGCCGGATCGCCTCGTCGGTCGTCGCGTGGAAATCGTAGTTGAAGTCGCTGCCGTACGACGAATGCCACGGCAGGGTCCACCCCATCCGCATCCGGAACCGCTCGATCTCCGCCAGTGGGGCGCGGGACACCAGCGCGAACGTCGTGTCGCGCGCGTGGAAGTGCGCGAGGTGCGGCACGTTGTCGGCCATGAAGGAGCAGCCCGGACACCCCTGGTCCTGATCCCGCAGGAACATGAAGTGGTAGATGATGAGCTGGCTGCGTCCCTCGAAGAGCTGGGCGAGCGTGGCGCTGCCGCCCGCGGTCTCGAATGCGTACGCCTTGTCCAGGGGCACGGCGGGAAGCTCGCGCCGGCGCGCGTTGAGCGCGTCACGTGCGCGGGTGAACGCCTTCTCTTCGGCGAGCAGCGCCCGCCGAGCCTCGAGCCACTCGTCGCGGGTCACGGTGCGCGGCAACGGCATGGTGGTCGTCATCGGATCGCTCCGGGGCCGTGGAGGAAGGATCGGCCGCACGGGCAGCCGCGTCGAGGAGGTCCCGCAGCCCTGCGGCCGTCTCACTGCCGAGCAGGGAGACTACGCGCTGATGGGCATCCGTCCAGATGGGCAGCGCCGCCTCGACGAGGCGCTCGCCGGCAGCGGTGGGCTTCACGACCCGAACCCGCGCGTCTCCGGGCCGGCGTGTCAGCCGCACCAGCTTCGCCTGGACGAGCGGCCGCAGGTTCCGCGAGAGGGTCGTCGCGTCCATGGCGAGCACGCCCGCCAGACGCCGCATGCCGGCCCCGTCTTCGCCACACATGATGATGGCGTTGAGCAGGGTGAGCTGGGTGGCGTGGATGCCGAGCGGGCGCAGGGCCTCATCGTAGAGACGCGTGATGGCGCGCGCCGCCCGCCGGGACCGGAAGCAGAGACAGTCGGCGGCCATGATCCCGGCCGCACCACGGTGAGGCTCCATGAAACATGTATATACAACGAAGGTCGGGGTCGGCAAGGGAGCCGGCCGGGCCGGGCCGCCGCTGGCTGAGCGTGGACCGCCCCGTGCACATTTCCTGCATACGCCCACTCCTGCCCGGCGCGGTGACGCGCAGGGGATCGCTACCTGCTCATACGACGGGACCGGAATCCGCACCCTGCGGTGCGGCCGCGCGTCTCGCATGCCCGACCGGGAGCCCTGCATGAAGCTGAGGGAGGCATTCGAGCTGACGCTCGCGCTGTGCCGGCGTGACGCGGGCGCCCCCGATCCGGCGCTGACCCGGCCCCTTGCACGCGCTGCCGACCGCGGCGCGTTCCACGCCTACGCGATGCGCCAGGGGGTGCTCGGGCTCGTGCTGAGCGCCTTCCGCGCCCGAGCAGCGGATGCCTTCGAGCCGCCGGTCGCCCAGGCTATCCTCGCGCCCCTGAGGACACTGGCGCAGCAGGCGCGGCTCTGGGACATGGAGCGCGACCGTGTCCTCGCGCTCCTCGCGCGCGAGGGCCTGGCGCCGGTGCTCCTCAAGGGAGCGGCGCTCCGGCTCACGACCTACCGCCATGCCGTCGAGCGCCCGGTGGGCGATCTCGACCTCCTCGTGCCCGCCGACGACATGGAGGCGGTCGTGGACCGCCTCGTCGGAGCGGGCTACCGCATGCCCGATTCCCAGGCCGTGATCGACGGCTTCCGCGAACATCACTTCCACCTCCCGATGCACCATCCCAACGGCTTCGAAGCCGAGCTGCACTGGGCGCTCACGCCGGAGGTGAGCACGCATCGGCTCGACGAGCGCGCCTTCATTGCGCGCGCCGTGACGGTCGAGTCTGGAGGGATTGCCGCGCGGGTGCCCTGCGTCGAGCACATGATCCTCCACCTGTCGTCGCAGAATACCGAGGATCACTTCTCGAAGCTGCGGCGCATGGTGGACCTCGACCGTCTCGTGGCGGCGCACGCCGTCGACTGGGACAGCGTCGTGCGTGACGCCGCACATGGCGGTCTCGCCGCGCCCGTGGCCCTCTCGCTCCAGCTGGCGCATCACCTCCTCGGCACCCCCCTTCCGGAAGATCTCACGCAGCGCCTGGGCGTCGGCCGCGCTGCCCGCGTGTCCCTCGCCCTGCTCGAGCCGGTATCGGGGATCGCGCACGGACGCGGTCCGAGGCGTGGCGTGGGAAAGTTCCTCCAGGAAGTGTGGCTCGCGACTGGTGCCGCGCGGACGCAACATCTGAGGCGCCTCATGGCCGGGCAGGAGGAGCCGCTGGAGTGGCTCTGGCAGGGTGGCGAGGCGCCGGAAGGTACCCCTCGCCGCCGCACCTCCCGTACCGGCCTGGCGCTTTCGCTAGCGCTATATCAATGCTGGATCGCGGCTTGCGCGCCCCTCACCCTGGGGACTGCGGCGGGCCGCCGGGACCTGGGCGTCTGGCGGCCGCCCGCGAAGGCCCGCTTTCTGCTCAGCCCGCAGGCACAACCCTGACACTCTTCACGAGGCGGACGATGGCCGACGCAGCGGTGCGATACCAGCTCCGGAGCAGCGACGTGACCGGCAAGGTGATCGACGGCGAAGCGATCATCATGAACCTGGCGACCGGCGCCTACTACAGCATGGAAGGCGCGGGCGCAGCCCTCTGGGAGCTCCTGGAGCTCGGCTGCTCGCACAGCGAAGCGGTGAGCGCGCTGGCCGAGCGGTACGATGTGGCGCCGGACGTCATCGCGAAGGACGTGGATGGCGTCATCGACGAGCTGATCGCGGAAGAACTGCTGGTCGTGGCCGCGGATCGCGCCGCGCCGGCGGTCATTCCCGTGGTGAGCGAACGTGCCGGATACACGGCACCCACGCTCCAGAAGTTCACCGACATGGCGGACCTGCTCGCGCTCGATCCGCCGATGCCCGGGCTCGACGAGTCCGCCTGGGGCGACGCGACGACCGCCGCCTAGGACCGTCATGCCAGCGACCGCGCGCGAGGCCGCGCTCACGTCGGGCCTCGCGCTCATGCTGCCCGACGCATCCCAGACGAAGCTCCTCCGCGCCGCGCTCTATCGTGGCGCGGAGGGCCTGCGCGCGCTCGCCGAAGTGGCGTCGGAACTTGCCCAGCCGCAGCGGCTCGGGCCCTCCCGGCGGGTGGCCGTCCGGACCCTGAGTCCCCTGCTCGAATCGGCGACCGCGGACCCCGCGCGGGCCCATCGCCTGGGCACCGATGCGATCCGGATTCTGCGGATGGCGGCCGCGCGAGAGCGCGTGCGCTACGACACCGTGCGGCGTCTTGCAGCAGGCCTCCTCGCGACGCTCGCCGAGCGCGGCGTGGATGCGATCCTCCTCCGCGGACTGGTGCTCGCGGAAACGGTGTATCCCGAGCCATACCGCCGGCACACCCACGACATCGACCTCTACGTGCGCCCGGAGCAGCTCGACGGCGCCGTGGATGCGGCACGCGCGGCGGGGTTTGCCGAGCCGGCGGAGGATCCCGACCGGCTCCCCGGCGGCATCAGGCTCGTGCATCCCTCGGGCCTCCCCGTCGAGCTGCACACCTCACTCTTCCTCGATCCGTTCTATCCGGGGGAGCTCGACGGCATGACGGGGCGCGCCCTTAG
>JBLNHD010000164.1:0-13386 GCA_050268825.1 Gemmatimonadota bacterium | reverse complement strand
ACGACGCCCGGCCGCGTCGCCACGTATGCCTACGTCAACCCGATCGTCGACGTGTTCCTCGGCTGGCTCATCCTGGGCGAGCCGCTTGCCACGCGGGACATCGTCGCGGCGGCGATCATCGTGGGGGGTGTCGTGCTGATCACCACGGCGCGCATGCGCTCGCAGTGACGCGTTGGGTTCCCCCCGGCCGCCGCAGGCGAAGCGGCGGCGGCCACTGTTCCGCAAACGAAACGGCCCCTGGCGACACTGCCAGGGGCCGTTCGCGTTCAGGCTGTCCGACTTACTGCTGGCGGACGAGCTCGGTGCGCCGGTTGAGGGCGCGACCCGCGCGAGTGGTGTTCGGCGCCACCGGGCGATCCCACGCATACCCCGCCGTGGTCATCCGGTCCGCCGAGACGCCCTTCGTCACGAGGTAGTTCTTGACCGACTCCGCGCGCTGCAGCGAGAGGCGCTCGTTGAGGGCGCGCCCGCCGGTGTTGTCGGTGTGTCCGGCAACCTCGACGCGGATGTTCGGGTTCTCGTTGAGCGTGGCCGCCACCTCGTCCAGGATGTAGCGCGAGCTCTGGGTGAGCGTCGCGGTGCCCGTGGCGAAATTGACGCCCGGGAGGACGATGTTCGCGTTGGCGTTCTCGCTCAGCTTGCGCAGGCTGTCACGCAGCGCCTGGATCTGCGCCGCGCTGATGCCCGCCGCACGCGCGATGCTGTCGCGCTCGGCCTGCGCCGCTGCGCGCTCCGCCGCCACGATCGAATCGGCGCGGGCACGCTCGGCCGCGGCCACGGAATCGGCCCGTGCGCGCTCGGCTGCCGCACGCTCGGCCGCTGCGCGCTCAGCTGCCGCACGCTCCGCTGCGGCGCGCTCGGCCGCGGCGATCGAATCGGTGTTGACCGGCGGGCAGCCGTTCGGCGTGACCTGCGTGCCGCGCGGCGTGCCGGGGCACTGATCGACGTCATCGCGGATGCCGTCGCGGTCGGTATCGGGCACGCGGGACATCCCGCGGTTCGAGCCGAAGAGCCATGACAGGCCTGCCTCGAAACCCCAGTGCCAGTCCTTGTCCACGACACTGAGCGCCGGATTCGGCGAGCTCAGGTAATCAGCGGTTCCGTTCACGCGGACCGAGACGAGCTCGCCCAGGCCGAAGCGGAAGCCGACGAGACCGCGTGGCCCCTTGTCGTCGCCGTCGGCGGTAAGTCCATCCTCGAGGCCGTCGCCGGCATCGCCGCGATCGGTGTACTTGTTGTACACGTAGCCGCCGCCGAGGAGGAAGGCGACGTGATCGCCCATCGGCACGTGGCCGACGAGCTGGCCGGCGAGCGTCATGACGCCGACGCGCGGAATGGCGCGCTCGTAGCTGGTCGGCGTGTAGCTGCCGACCGCCTCGATCTCGATGCCACGGACGGGGAAGAAGCCGAGGCGCGCGCCCGGCCCCACCTTGTCCTTGAGCCCGTAGCTCTCACCGAACCAGTTCTTGCGGGCGAACAGGCCGAACTCGACCGTCCCGCCTCCCTGCGCGCTGGCCGCCGGCGCGACGAGCGCCGCGAGCAGGCCGGAAAGAACAAGGCCTCGAAGCTTCATCATCGGCTCCATCTTAAGGTTGAAGTAGACACAGCGGATCGAATCCGCCCAACGATCCCACGCCATCCACACCCGGGCATCGGTCACGCGAGGGTAAGCGAAGCACCTCGTTCGAGCCGTGACTTGCCTCACCTGCACCCGCCATCCTGCGCCTGAAACCCCGGTCCGCAGGGTGCCGTCGTGATATCAGTGCCCTGCCTCAAGCCTCGAACCCGCGCTTCCGCGGGGGACTTCGTCGTGTCCGTCCAAATCTGAACCGGCTATATACTATACAGGTCCCCGGGGGATTGTCGAGCGTTCGCGGCATCCCGATTCCCTCCTGGCCGCACACGATGGAGCCCCGTACGTGACCCACGCCCCCCCAGGGCATCACCACGTCTGGATTCCCCCGACCGCAGAGGCCCCGACCCTCCTGCTGCTGCACGGTACCGGCGGGGACGAAAACGACCTCCTCCCACTCGGTCGCATGCTGCTGCCGGGCGCCGGCCTGCTGAGCCCGCGGGGCAACGTGCTCGAGAACGGAATGCCGCGCTTCTTCCGGCGCCTCGCGGAAGGCGTCTTCGACGAGGCGGATCTCCGGGTGCGCACGGCCGAACTCGCCGCATTCGTCGGCTCGGCCGCATCGGCCTACGGCTTCGATGCTTCGACGGTCGTCGCGGTCGGATTCTCGAATGGGGCCAACATCGCCGCCAGCCTCCTCCTGCTCTCTCCCGGCACGCTCGAGGGCGCGGTGCTGTTCCGGGCGATGATCCCGCTGCGCCCGCCGCAGCCCCCTCCGCTGGCGGGCGTGCGCGTGCTCCTGAGCGAGGGCGCGCGCGATCCGATCGTGCCGCGGGCGGAAGGCGAGGGCCTCGCAGCAATGCTGCGCGCGGGCGGCGCCGACGTGACGCTCGAGTGGCAGGATGCGGGGCATGGGCTGGTGGATGCCGACATCAGCGCCGCGCGCGCGTGGCTCGCGCGCGAGGCGTGACGGGTTCGGGATTTCTTCTCTAACGCGCCATCGGGGTTTCGCCAATATGGGGGAGGCGCGTGCGGCCGATTCGTGGATCGACCGGATGGACGGCGTCGCCTGAAGTCCGCTTCCGCCGGTCGTGCGCCGCGACTGGCCCCGCCTCATGAGGGGATATGTGATGGCGACTGTACTCATCGAGCAGGAGCGCCTCATCGTGGCCGAGCGCATCCTGCATGAAATCGAACGACGCCACGGCCTCCCGCTTTCGCAGCATCCCGATCTTCAGCCCGCAGTCATCGACCGATTCCTGGCGGCCTACCTTCCCGAGACCAGGGACGGCGAGCCGGCACCCAACGCCATCGAATACGCCTTCACCGCGACCTTTTCCGAAGCCATCGAGCTGCTCGGCCGCGTCGTGGACGAGACGCCTGGCGGATGGGGTGCGGCGGCGTACGTCCACGATCTCGATACGGGCACGGGGCCCGGCTAAGCACACCGCGTGAATTCCCGCGTCGCCGCGGGGCTGGTGGCGCTCGCCGCCGCCGGTCCGATTCGCGCCCAGGAGCCGCTCGCCGATCTGGCCGGGCGGCTCGCTGGCATGTCGGCGCCGGTCGGCTATGAGACGGCCATGGCCGACTCGATCGCCGCCCTGCTTCCCGGCGCAGGCCGCGATCGCGCGGGCAACGTGATCCTGCGGCCCGCGTCCGGTGCGGCGCGACGCCTCGTCGCCTGCCCGCTCGACGAGCCCGGATGGGCGGTCGGCGGTGTGCGCGCCGACGGGTACCTCACGGTGCGACGGCTTCCCGGTCGCATGCCCCCGCTGTTCGATCAGCATCTCGAGGGTCACCGCGTCACCCTGTTCGGGCGAAGAGGGCCGGTCCCGGGCGTCGTGGCCGTGCGCTCGACGCACCTCACGCGCGGCCGCGCGGTCGACGAAGCGCCCTTCACGTCGGACCAGGCGTTCATCGACGTCGGCGCGCGCAGCGCGGACGAGGCGCGGGCGCTCGGACTCGACGTCACGACCGCGCTCACCGCGGCCAAGGTGCCACACCGGTACGGCACGTCGCTCCTCGCCGCGCCGGTCGCGGGGCGGCGGGCCGCCTGTGCGGCGCTCCTCCGGGCCGCACGCCGCGACCCTCCCCGGGCTGCCACGGTCGCCTTCGTGGTGGAGCAGGGACTCGGCGCCCGCGGATTGCTCACGGCGGTGAACGAGGCGGGTCCGTTCGGCGAGGTGCTCCTGATCGAGGGGGGCGAGGCCGATGCGCCGGTGGCCGCTTCGACCGATACGGTCCGCTTCGGGCCCACGCGCCAGATCGTCACCCGCTGGACGCTGCGGACCCGGTTCGGCGGTACGCCCGTCGAGACCGTCGACCTCGCCGATGCCGCCGAGCTCGAGCGCCGGCTTACGGTCTGGCTCGAGGGCGGGCGGTGAGCGCGACCGGCGCGGTGGTCGGCTCGATCATGCTGGCCGCGGCGCTGCTCCGTCCGCTCTCCGCCCAGGACGATCGGGCGGTCGAGGCGGAGGGGGTGCTCCGGACGCTGGTCGAGACGTACGGCGCATCGGGAACGGAAGGTCCCACACGGCAAGCGGTGCAACAGTTGCTCCCGGCCTGGGCGCGCGCGGAGACCGACACGGCCGGGAATCTCTGGGTGCGGGTCGGGACGGGCGGCGCGCCCGTCGTCTTCGTCGCTCACCTCGACGAGATCGGCTTCCGCGTCAGCGCGATCAATCCCGACGGCTCACTCGAGCTCGCGCGGCTCGGGGGATTCTTCCCCTCGCTGTTCGAGGCGCAGCCGGCACTCCTCCACACGGGGCGCGGCACCCCGGTGCCTGCGGTGTTCCGGCCGAGGGCGGCCGGGGAAGCGCCGACGCGCCGGACCCCGGAAGCGATCGTCGGCGACGTCGGCACCACGTCGCGCGCCGCGACCGAGGCGCTCGGCGTGCGCGTCGGCCACACGATGACGATGCCCAAGCGCTACGTCCGGCTCGCGGGGACGCGCATCACGGGACGGTCGTTCGACGACCGGGTCGGCGCCACGGCGCTGCTCCTCGCGCTCGGCGCCCTCGATCGGTCGCGACTCGAGCACGAAGTGATCTTCCTGTGGAGCGTGCGGGAGGAAACGGGACTCGAAGGCGCGGCAGTCGCGGCGCGGGCGCTCGGGATCACGCCGCGCCGGGTGCACGCGGTGGATACGTTCGTCTCCGCGGATTCCCCGCTCGAGCTGCCGGCCTTCGGCGTGGCCCCGCTCGGCGCAGGGGCGGTCGTGCGCGCGATCGACAACAGCGCCGTCGCGCCCGCTCCGCTCGTCGACTCGCTCCTATCCCTCGCGAACGCCCGGCGTATCCCGCTGCAGCTCGGGGCCACGAACGGCGGCAACGACGGCTCCGCCTTCGCACCGTGGGGCGTGCCCGACGTACCGATCGCCTGGCCGCTCCGATACTCCCATTCCCCCGCCGAGGTCGCCGATCTCCGCGACGTCGTCGCCCTCGCCGACCTGGTCCGCGCAATCGCAGAAGACTGGTAGCGCCACCCACCACCCAGCCACCGAGCTACCCAGCCACCCAACTACTCAGCTACTCAGGTACCCAGCTACCTAGCTACCTAGCTACCCAGCCACCCACCCCCCCGCCCCTTGCACCCCCCCACTGCATACTGCATATTTATGCGATGACCACCGACCGCAACATCCTCGCCCTCGCCTTCTCGGGAGGACTCGACACCTCCTACTGCGTCCCGAAGCTCGCCGACGCCGGGTGGGAGGTGCATACCGTCTTCGTGAATACCGGCGGCACTTCCGACGCCCAGCGCGCCGCCATTGCGCGCCAGGCCGAGGCGGTCGGGGCCGTGCGCCATCACGAGATCGACGCCCGCCGCCTCGTCTTCGACCGGTTCGTGCGCTTCCTCATCCAGGGAAACGTGCTGCGCGGAGAGGTCTATCCGTTGTCCGTCGCCGCGGAGCGCACGCAGCAGGCCATTTCGGTGATCGACGTGGCCCGCCGCATCGGCGCGGCCGCGGTGGCGCACGGCTCGACCGGCGCCGGCAACGATCAGATCCGCTTCGACATCGCGCTCCGCGTGCTCGCGCCCGACCTGCAGATCGTCACCCCGATCCGCGACGAGGGCATTCGCCGCGAGCAGTCGATCGCCTATCTCACCGAGCGCGGCCTTCCGATTCCCGAGGGCGCAGGGGCCTACAGCGTGAATCGCGGGCTCTGGGGCACCACGTGGGGCGGCGGCTGGACCCACGACACCTGGGCTGGCCCTCCCGCCGAGCTCATCGATCCGCCGGCCGACGTCCCGGCGCCGGGAGAGCACACCATCGCCTGGCAGGCCGGGGTGCCGGTCGCGCTCGATGGCGAAACGCTCGACGGCGGTCTGCTCGTCGACCGCCTCGGCGCGCTCGCGGAGGCGTACGGCATCGGCCGCGCAATCCACGTCGGAGAGACGGCGCTGGGCATCAAGGGCCGGATCGGGTTCGAGGCCGGTGCCGCGCTGATCCTCATCGCCGCCCATCGCGAGCTCGAGAAGCTGGTGCTCACGAAGTGGCAGTCCTTCTGGAAGGACCAGCTCGGGCGCTTCTACGGCGACCGCCTGCACGAGGGCCACTACTTCGATCCGTCGCTGCGCGACATCGAAGCGCTCTTCACGAGCTCGCAGGGACGCGTCACCGGCGAGACGCGCGTGCGGCTCGCCGCCGGCCGCTTCCAGGTCGTGGCAGCGCGCAGCCCCTTCTCCATGATGGATCCGTCGATCGCCACGTACGGCGAGGAGAACCTGCTCTGGAGCGGCGACGAGGCGCGCGCCTTCGCACGCGTCTCGGCCATTCCCGAGCTCCTGGCCGGCAAGGCCGGGTCGCGCGGCAACGGCGGAGGCGCCTGACATGGTGGTGACGACACGCGTCCGGCTCGACCGGATCGCCTCCAGCACGCGGAACGCCCATCTCGGCGCTGAAGTGATCGTCGGCGACGAGATCGTCGCGGCCGAAGGGTACGTGCTCGCCGTGCGGATCCTCGAGGACAAGTCCTCGTACAACACGGTGGAGGATCTCTCCGGCCGGATGGTGTCGCTGCGCGCGGGCGACGTGCTGGCCGGCACGCTCGGTGCCCGCCGCGCGCTCCGCGGCTATGCCGGCGAGGTTCCGCCGCACATTGCGGTGGGCGACGTCATCCACGTCCTCAACCTCGGCGGGATTCTGGGCCACTGCACGTCGGTCAATCCCGACATCGGCCCGCCGTTCAACGCGCAGGTCCTTGGCGCCGTGCTCACCTTTCCCGCCCTCGGCGACCGGGTGGGACGGCCCGCGCACATCCGGGACCACGCGGTGCCGATCGCCGAGCGGCTCGAGCAGCGCATCCCGGTCGTCTACGTCGCCGGAACCTGCATGAACGCGGGGAAGACCGTGGCCGCCACCGAGCTGGTGCGCGGACTGTCCCGCGCCGGGCTCCGCGTCGCCGCGGCGAAGCTCACCGGCGTTTCACTGATGCGTGATGCGCTCTCGATGCAGGATGCGGGCGCCGTGGCCGCACTCACATTCAACGACGTCGGCATCGCCACGACGCACCCCGGCGTCACGGTCTCGAGCGCCAAGGGCATCTTCAATCGCCTGGCGGCCGCGCGTCCCGACGTGATCGTGGCCGAGCTCGGCGACGGGATTCTCGGCGAGTACGGCGTGCAGGATATCCTCCGCGACCCGGAGCTCGCCTCGCTCGGCGCGGCCTGGATCATGGCGGCCCCCGATCCGGTCGGCTGCTGGGGAGCGCTGCAGCTCATGCGCGGCGAATTCGGCCTGCCGATCACGGCCATCACCGGTCCGGCCACGGACAACGACGTCGGCCAGCATTACATCCGCGCATCGCTCGGCCTCGCCGCCTTCAATGCCCGGCGCAATCCGGACGGGCTCGTCCAGGCCGCGCGCGAGGGGCTCGACAGCTGGCTCGGCGCCGCGGCGCCGGCCACGGTGGGCGCGTGAGCGGCTTGCGCGTTGCGGTCGTCGGCGGCGCCGGGTACGCCGGGGGCGAGCTGCTGCGGCTCCTGCTCCAGCATCCGGAAGTGTCCGAGTGCATCGCCACCAGCCGGAGTCAGGCGGGGAAGACGGTTGCCGAGGTGCACCCGTCGCTCGCGCCGATCACCGAGGCCCGCTTCTCGGGCGACACGGCGGGCGAGGCCGCGCGCGGACGGGACGTCGTCTTCCTGGCGCTCGAGCACGGCGAATCGTCGCGCGTGGCGCCGGATGTCTTTGCCGCGGGGCCGGGACTCGTGATCGACCTCGCCGCCGACTTCCGCGTTGCCGCGCCGCGTCTCTACGAGCGGTACTATGGACCGCACGCCGCGCCCGATTTCGTGTCCCGGTTCGTGTACGGACTCGCCGACGTGCTGGGCGAACGGCTCCGCGGCGCGACGGCGATCGCCGCGCCCGGCTGCTTCGCCACGGCGGCGCAGCTCGCGCTCTATCCCCTGGCCTCGCTCGCGGCCGGCGATCCGTCGATTGCGCCCGTGCTCTTTGCCGTGACCGGTTCGAGCGGCGCTGGAGTGCAGCCGAAGCCCACGACGCACCATCCGGCGCGCGCGCACAACATGTTCGCGTATTCGGTGCTCTCGCATCGCCATCAGGCGGAGGTGTCAGGCGCCTGGCAGCAATGGACCGGGCGGGCCGACGCGTCCGCGCGTCTCATGGTGCACTCAGGCCCCTTCGTGCGCGGCATTCACCTGACGCTCCACACGCCGCTCGGCGACAATCACCGGACGGGCGAAGCGGTCCAGCGGTATCGCGATGCCTACAGCGGTCGCCCCTTCGTCCGGGTGCTCGACAAGCCGCCTGAGCTCACGCATGCCGTCGGGAGCAATTACGCGCTCGTCCATGCCGCCGAGAGCGACGACGGCCGGGAACTGCAGGTCTCGCTCGTCCTCGACAACCTGATCAAGGGCGCCGGGGGACAGGCGATTCAGGCCATGAACCTGGCACTCGGCTTTCCCGAGACCGCCGGCCTCGCCGCCGCGGGCATTTTCCCATGCTGACGGCCGGCGCGAGCATGGCCGACGCCCTTCTTCCCGTCTACGCCCAGATGCCGGTCCGTCCGGTGTCCGGCCACGGCTCCTGGCTCGTGGATGAGTCGGGCGCCGAATGGCTCGACGCCTACGGCGGCCATGCGGTCGCCGCGACGGGGCACAGCCACCCGCACCTTGTCCGGGCCATCGCCGAGCAGGCGGCGACGCTCCTGTTCTATTCGTCGGTGGTGCCGCACCCGAACCGGGAGGCGCTGGCGCGTGAGCTCGCGCGCCTCTCGCCCGATCCGCTCGCGCGAGTCTTCTTCTGCAATTCGGGAGCGGAGGCGAACGAGAACGCGCTGCACCTCGCGAGGAAGGTCACGGGGCGGCAGCGAGTCGTGTCGCTCGCCGGCGGATGGCACGGGCGCACGGTGGCGACACTCGCGGTGACCGATGGCGCGAAGTACGAAGCCGGCGCGCTGCGCGCCGGGATGCCACTTTCGACCCGCGTTCCCTTCGACGACATCCCCGCACTGGAGCGGGCCGTCGACGACACGGTCGCGGCGGTGATCCTCGAGCCGGTCCAGGGGATGACCGGCGCGCGGGACTGCGCTCCGGAATTCCTGGCCGCCGCGCGTCGGGTCTGTTCCGAGCGCGGCGCGCTGCTCCTCTTCGACGAGGTGCAGTGCGGCGTGGGTCGATGCGGCGCCTTCACGGCCGCGGAAGCTTTCGGCGTGGTGCCCGACGTCCTCACGCTCGCCAAGGGACTCGGGTCCGGCCTCCCCATCGCGGCGACGATCACCACGGCGGCCGTCGCGTCCACGCTCGTGCTCGGCGATCTCGGCAGCACCTTCGGAGGCGGCCCCGTTCCCTGCGCGGCGGCGCTGGCCACGATCGAGGTGATCGAGCGCGAGGGATTGATCGAGAACGCCATCGCGGTAGGCGAGCGCCTGCGCCGCGGCGCGCTCGAGATCGGCGCCCGGTCGGTGCAGGGGCGCGGACTCCTCCTCGGTCTCCGGCTCGACCGGCCGGCGGCCGAGGTGCAGCGTGCGCTCTTCCGGCGGCGGATCCTGACCGGAACCTCCTCCGATCCGGCGGTGCTCCGGCTCCTGCCGCCGCTCTCGTTCACCGCGGCCGAAGCCGACCTCCTCCTCGACGGCCTGCGCCAGGTGATGCATGAAGCGTGACTATCTCGCCATGGAGGCATGGAGCCGCGAGGAGATCGACGGCCTGCTTCGGCTCGCCGCCAGGGTGAAGCGGGGAGAGATCGACGGCGGCCTCACCCGCAAGGTCCTCGCGATGGTCTTCATGGACCCGAGCCTCCGGACCCGGAGCAGTTTCGAGACGGCGATGTTCCTCCACGGGGGGCACGCGGTGGTGCTCGAGCCGGGGAAGGGAAGCTGGACGCTCGAGACCGAGCACGGCGTTGTGATGGACGGCACGTCGGTCGAGCACGTGGTGGAGGCGGCGCGCGTGCTCGGGCGCTATGCCGATGCGCTCGCGGTGCGCGTCTTCCCCAAGGGAAAGGAGTGGGCGGTCGAGCGCGAGGACCGCGTGATCCGCGACTTCGCGCACTACTGCGAGAAGCCCGTCATCAATCTCGAGAGTACGCGCCGGCATCCCTGCCAGGGCCTCGCGGATGCCATGACCCTCCGCGAGAAGCTCGGCGAGACGCGCGGACGGAAGTTCGTCCTCTCGTGGGCCTGGCACCCGAAGGCGTTGCCGACGGCCGTGCCGGCGAGCGCTGCCATCGCGGCGGCCCAGTGCGGGATGGACATCGTCGTTGCCCGGCCGGACGGTTACGACCTCGATCCGGACGACATGTCGACCATCCGGCAGGTAGCCATGGCCTCGGGCGGGTCCGTGACGGTGAGCAGCGACATGGACGAAGCGCTCGACGGCGCCGAGGCGGTGTACGTGAAGGCATGGGGATCGCTCGAGCGGTTCGGGCGGCCGGAGGCGGAGGCCGCGCTCCGGGCTCCGCATCGCGACTGGCGGCTCACCGCCGAGCGGCTCCGGCGGACGAAGAACGGCGGAGCGATCGCCATGCACTGCCTCCCCGTGCGGCGGAACGTCGAGATCGACGATGCGGTGCTCGACGGGCCGAGCTCCGTCGTGGTGGACCAGGCGGAGAACCGCCTGCATGCCCAACGGGCGCTGCTGCTCGAGCTGATCGGATCCAGGTAACGGGACGGGGCGGCGCAGCCGCATTCAAGGAGAGAGACGGATGGCCATCGACCCCACCAAGGGGATTGCCGGATTGAAGGGCGCGCTGCGCTACGTGCGCGCATATCGTGACCAGGTCTTCGTCGTGAAGCTGGGCGGCGACGTGCTCAACGACCCCGAGGTCCTCGACCAGGTCGCGGCCCAGCTCGCCCTGCTCTCGTCGCTCAGCATCCGGCTGGTGGTCGTGCATGGCGGTGGTCCGCAGGCCAGCGCGCTGAGCCGCCGGCTCGGGCAGGAACCGGAGATGGTCGCCGGGCGGCGGGTCACGAACGACGCCGCCCTCGAAGTGGCCAAGATGGTCTATGCCGGCCAGCTCAACACCGACCTCATTTCCGCGCTGCGCGAGCATCGCGTGCAGGCGGTCGGACTGAGCGGCGTGGATGCCGACCTCATCACGGCCCACCGCCGGCCCCCGGTCGATGTGGTGGACGACACGGGCCGGTCCCGGCGCGTGGACTATGGCCACGTCGGCGACCTCGATCGCGTCGACACGCGCGTGCTCGTGACGCTCATGGAGGCGCGGTTCGTGCCCGTGGTGGCGAGCCTGGCCGGGGACGACGAAGGTAACGTGTACAACGTGAATGCCGACACCGTGGCGGAAGCGCTCGCCACTGCGCTCCGCGCCCAGAAACTGATCTTCCTCACGGGTGCGCCGGGCGTGCTGCGCGACCGGAACGATCCCGCGACGCTCGTGACCTTCGCCGACCCGGACGACCTCGCCGAGCTGATGCGGAGCGGAGCGCTGGCAGGCGGAATGCGCCCCAAGGTCGAGGCCTGCATCCGCGCGGCCACGGGCGGCGTCGAGCGGACCCACATCATCGACGGGCGGGCCGAAGACGCGCTCCTCCTCGAGGTGTTCACCGGCGCCGGATGCGGCACCATGATCGTCGGCCGAAAGGAGAAGGCGACCTACCTTGGCGTTGACCTGGCCGGCTGAAATCGAGCTGCTTCGCGCGCTCGTCGCGACGCCGTCGATCAGCGGCAGCGAAGAGGCCGTTGGCCGTCTGGCGGAGGAAACGGCACGCGGCTGGGGCCTCGATGTGATCCGCGACGAAGCCGGGGTGCGGATCGAAGTGCCCGGACGGAGGCCGGGGCCCACGCTCGCGCTCGTCTCCCATCTCGATGTGGTGCCGCCCGGCGAAGGGTGGACCCGGGATCCGTTCACGCCGTCCATCGAGGAAGGGCGGCTTTACGGGCGCGGAGCGGGAGACGCGAAAGGACCCGTCGCGGCGATGATGACCGCAGCCCTCGACCTGGCCGAACGCGGCGGGCCTGCCGCCGGGCGCCTTGTGGTGATTCTCGGCTACGGCGAAGAGACGCGTCATACGTCCATGCCCGTCGCCGTCGAGCGCACCGGCCACATCGATGCGGCCATCGTGGGCGAGCCGACGAATCTCGACGTTGCCGTGGCGCAGCGGGGGCTGATGATGGTGGACCTGGTCGCGCGCGGGGACCAGCGCCATGCCGGCTATGCGGCGGACGACGGAAGCTTCACCAATGCGGCCGTCTCGCTCGCCGGCGACCTGCTGCGCCTTGCGACGCTCTTTCCCGACCGGGCGCACCCCATCCTCGGCGCGCCCACGGTGACGCCGACGATGCTCGAGGGCGGGGTGAGCCGGAACGTCACGCCGCCCATGGCGCGCGCCGTGCTCGACGTCCGGAGCACGCCGGCATGGCCCCATCCCGAGATCGCGGAGCGGCTTCGACAGGTGCTCACATCGGAAGTCGTCGTGACTTCCGACCGTCTCGTACCCTGCGAAACACCGGCGGGCTCGCGTCTCCTGGGCGTCGCCTCGCGCCTGCGGCCCGAGGCCCGATCCTTCGGCAGCCCGACCTGCTCCGACTGGGTCTTCCTCCGGCACGTGGATGCGATCAAGTGCGGCCCCGGAACGAGCCGCCGCTCGCACACCCCCGACGAGTACATCGACCTGCACGAGGTGAGCGCGGCCCGTCGCTTCTACGCGGGCGTGGCGGAGGCCTACCTGCAATGAGCCCGCGACGACGCGCGGGCGAGCCGGAGGCAACGACCCTCTGGGGCGCGGGACGACGAGCTCGCGAGGCGGGGCCGGATGCGCGGATGCTGGCGTACACCATCGGCGACGACCGCGAATGGGACGCGCGTCTGCTGCAGTGGGACATTCTCGGCAGCCTGGGGCACGCGATCGGATTGCGCCGTGCCGGCCTCGTATCCGAGCGCGAGTTCGCGGCGATGCAACGTGCGCTGCGCTCGGCGCTGCGGGCTGCCGCGAGCGGTGAGCTCACGATCGGGGACGAGCATGAGGATGTGCACTCCGCGGTCGAGCTCTGGCTCACGAGGCGCCGCGGATCGCTCGGCGAGCGCCTGCATACCGGCCGGTCGCGCAACGACCAGGTGGCGACCGACCTGCGGCTCTACCTCAAAGACCGCACGCTCGCGCTGCACGCGGCGTCGCTCGAGCTCGTCGGGGTGCTCCTCGCCTTCGCTGCGACGCACCGCTCGGCGCTGATGCCCGGATACACCCATCAGCGCCGCGGCATGCCCTCGTCCGTGGGGCTCTGGGCCACCGGGTATGCGGAGGGCGTGCTCGACACGGCCGAATCAGTGGCGGCGATCTGGCCGCGGCTCGACCGCTCGCCGCTCGGGACGGCCGCCGGCTACGGCGTCCCGC
>JBLNHD010000163.1:0-6835 GCA_050268825.1 Gemmatimonadota bacterium | reverse complement strand
GGCACCGCGATTCTCGGTGCCCTCTACTTTTGGGGGATCACCGCCGCGCGGCGCCGCTGGAACCTCGGGCCGCCGGCCACGGCGGCCCAGGTCACGTCGTTCACCGCGGCGCTCGCGGTGCTGCTCGTGTCGCTGAACGGCCCGATTCACGACCTGAGCGACTACTATCTCTTCCTCATTCACATGCTGCAGCATCTGCTCCTCACGATGCTGTTTCCGCCGTTGCTGATCCTCGGGACGCCGGGCTGGCTCCTCCGCCCCCTCGTGCGGCCCGACTGGGTCCGGCGGGTGGGCCGCACGCTCGCACATCCGGTGGCGGCCGGGCTCCTCTTCTCGATCTGCGTGGCCGCGTGGCACACGACGCCGCTCTACGACCTGATGATGCGGAGCCACGACATCCACATCACGACGCATCTCATGTTCATCGTCGTCTCGGTGATCATGTGGTGGCCGGTGCTGAGCCCCATCGACGAGGTGCCGCCGCTCCCCCTCGGCGCGCGCATGCTCTATCTCTTTCTCGTGAGCCTGCCGATGCAGGCGGTCGCGGCCATCATCACGATGGCCGAACGACCGCTGTACACCTGGTACGTGAGCGCTCCGCGCACCTGGGGCCTCTCCCCGCTCGACGACCAGAAGCTCGGCGGTCTGCTCATGTGGGTGCCGGGCAACCTCTGGATGTTCGGCGCCATTGCGATCCTGTTCTTCAAATGGGTGAAGGAGCAGGAGCGGGAGGACCGGACGGCCGCAGAACCGGGAGCGGGTGATGCCGCGGGCCGGACCCCGGCGCCGGTTGCCTCTCCGGCTCCCCGGTAGCGAGGGCTCGCGCCCCTCGCGCCAGACGCGACCAGTTCCCCGTTTCAGTCTTCTCTTTCCTCGACCCTGGATCTCTCATGCTCCCAATCGACCTCACCGGCAAGCGGGCCTTCGTCGCCGGGGTGGCCGACGACGGCGGATTCGGCTTCGCGATCGCCAAGGCGATGGCGGAGGCCGGAGCGAGCATCGTCGTCGGCACCTGGCCGCCGGCGCTCGGCATCTTCCAGAAGCTGCTCGAGCGCGGGAAGATGGACGCGTCGATGCAGCTGGCGCGCGGCGGCCGGCTCGAGTTCGAGCGCATCTATCCGCTCGACGCCGCGTACGACACGATGGACGAGGTCCCGCAGGAGGTGCGTGAGAACAAGCGATACGCGGAGCAGGGAGACTTTTCGATCGCCGGCGTGCGGGACCGCCTGCGGGGAGACTTTGGCGAGCAGGGGATCGATATCGTGGTCCACAGCCTCGCCAACGGGCCGGAGGTCAGGAAGCCGCTCGTGGACACGAGCCGCCGCGGCTACCTCGACGCCGTGAGCGTCAGCGCCTACAGCAACATCTCGCTCGTCCGCGAGCTCGCGCCGATGATGCGGCCCGGAGGCAGCTTCGTCTCGCTCACGTACATGGCGGGGGAGCGGGTGATTCCGGGCTACGGCGGCGGGATGTCGTCGGCCAAGGCTGCGCTCGAGGCGGACACGCGCACCCTGGCGTTCGAGGCCGGGCGTCGCTGGGGGGTCCGCGTCAACACGATCAGCGCGGGCCCCTATGCCTCGCGTGCCGCGTCGGCAATCGGCTTCATCGATACGATGATCCGCTACTGCGAGGAGAATGCGCCACTGCGCCGGCGACTCGAAGCGGAAGAAGTCGGGAACACTGCGGCGTTTCTCGCGAGCCCGCTCGCATCCGCCATCACCGGCAGCGTGGTCTACGTGGACAACGGATACCATGCCATGGGCATGGCGGTCCTTCCGGAGCCTCCGGCCTCGTGAGCGCCGAGCGCACCTTCTTCCGGCTGGGTGCGCTCTCGGCGGCCGTTGCGGTCGCGGCAGGCGCATTCGCGGCGCACGCGCTTCGCGCTCGCCTCACGCCCGATCTCCTGCAGGTCTTCGAGACCGGCGCGCGCTACCAGATGTATCATGCGCTCGGCCTGCTCGCGGTGGCCTGGGCCGCCGCCCGGAGCGATGCGGCCGGCCCACGGAGCGCCGGCTGGCTCTTCGTCCTCGGCACGCTGCTCTTCTCCGGAAGTCTCTACCTGCTGGCGCTGACCGGGACCCGCTGGCTCGGCGCCATCACCCCGCTGGGCGGGGTCGCGTGGATCGCGGGATGGTGCATCCTCGCGCTGACCTTCCGGCCGGCTACGTCGCTTCGGCCCTGAGCACCTCGAGCGGGGTCTTGCGAATGACCTCGACGCTGCCCCACACGCCGACGGCCACCGTCAGCAGCGAGGTCAGGCCGATCACGCCCGCTATCGCCTCCACCGGGAACGCAAAGGGGACCTCGAACATGAATCGGGCGAGCGCCCATCCTGCCGCCGCCGAGAGGCCCACGGCCGCCGTCGCGGCGAGGAGGCCAAGGGCGAGGTACTCCGCAAACACCACCCGCAGCACCTGACTCCGCGTTGCCCCGAGCGTCTTGAGCAGCGCCCCCTCGCGCACGCGTTGATACCGGCTCGTTGCCACTGCGCCCACCAGCACCAGCACGCCGGTGACGAGGCTGAACAGCGCCATGAAGCGGATGGCGAGGGAGACGCGGCCCACGAGCTGCTCGATCGCGGCCTGCAGCATCGTCAGGTCGAGTGACGTGACGTTCGGGAACCGCTCGGCCACCACCCGTTGCAGGCGTCCGCGGAGCACCGGATCGTCGATGCGCGCCAACGTGACGAGCGAATGCGGTGCCTGCTCGAGCGCCCCGGGCGCAAAGACCACGAAGAAGTTCGGCTCGAACCGCGCCCAGTCCACGGTGCGGATGCTCCGCACGCGTGATGCGAGCGGAACCCCCTGAACGTCCCAGACGATCTCGTCGCCGATGCCCACGCCCAGGTCGAGCGCCAGCTCCTGCTCCACCGAGATCTCGACGGGCCCGGCGCCGCCGCTCCACCAGCGTCCTTCGATGAGCCGCTCGGAATCGGTGAGCGAGTCCCGGTAGGTCGAGCGATACTCGCGCCGGAGCGTCCAGCCGCGCGGCGTGCTGTCCGAGTCGGTCGTGTCCGCGAGCATGACGCTCACGGGCTGGCCCCGCACGGAGAGGATCCGCATCGGCACGATCGGCACCGGCGCCGCCCGCTCCACGCCGGATGCGTCGAGGATCGTGTCGAGCGGCGCGTGCTGGTCCGGCTGCACGTCGAAGAAGACGAAGTTCGGGCGCTCGGCGGAGTCGCTCGAGACGTCGAGCTCGTTGAGCAGGTTCTGCTGCACCAGGAAGAGGGTCGCGAGGAGGAAGGCGCCGAAGCCGATCGCGAGCACCACCATCATCGTCTGGTTCGCCGGCCGGTGGAGGTTGGCGAGTCCCTGCCGCCAGACGTAGGGCACGCTCCCCGGGAGCCGGCGCCGCGCGAGGCGGATCAGCAGCCATGCAGCGAGCGCCAGTAGCGCGATGGCCGCGGCGATCGACCCACTGAACGCGAGCCCATGGAAGGGGTTGCCCGCCTGTGCGACGGCGAGGACCACCACGCTCGCGCCGAGCAGGGCCAGCGCCATCCAGCGTGCCGGCTCCCGCGGGCGCGCCACCGGCTCGAAGTCTCGCCGGAGCGCGGCGAGCGGCGGCACGCGCCGCACGCCGAGCAGCGGCAGCAGCGCGAAGACGATCGCCACCCAGAGCCCGGTACCGATCCCCATGGCCACCGATCGCCATGAGGGGCGGACCACCACATCCACCGGCACGAGGTCGGAGAGGAGCGCCGGGAGCGCCTGCTGCACCGCGAGCCCGAGCGCCGCGCCGACGACGCTGCCGAGCAGGCCCATCACGGCGGCCTGCGCCAGGTAGATCGCGAACACCTGCCCCGACGTGGCGCCGAGGCAGCGGAGCACCGCCACCGTGTCGAGCTTCTGCCGGATGAAGACGTGGACGGCGCTCGCCACGCCGAGCCCCCCGAGGAGCAGGGCCACGAGGGCAACGAGGCCCAGGAAATTCCCGAGTCGCGTGAGTGCGGCGTCGAGCCGCTCCCGATCGTCGGCCACGGTCCGGATCCGCACGCGCTCCGGCCGGAGCTCCGGCCGGTACTGCTCGGCGATGGCCTGCGGATCGGCCCCCGGGGGGAGCCGGAGGTATGCCTCGTACTCGGCGCGGGCGCCGAAACCGAGGAGCTTCGTTTCCTCGAGGTATTGTCCGGCAAGGAAGATGCGCGGACCGAATGCCGAGCGGATGCCGACGTCGCCGGGAACGCTCTCGATCGTGCCGATGATGGCGAACGCGGTTTCGCCGATGGTGAGCGAGTCCCCGACCTGCGCGCCGAGGGCGGCCAGCAGCGACGGGTCCACGATGGTATTGCGGCCGCGCTGCAGCACGGACCACGCTTCGCGGGGACGCGTGACGATCTCGCCGTAGAAGGGAAACGAGCCCGTCACCGCCGTGGCCTGCGCGAGCCGCGCGCCGCTGGTCCGCCCGACGTACGTCATGGCGCCGAACGCGACGGTTCGCGCCTCGCTGCCGCCGAGCGAATCGATCAGCGAATCCACGCGGGCGGGGAAGGCGCGCCGGCTCTGGAACGCCAGGTCCGCGCCGAGCAGCGCCTGCGCCTGCCGCGCAACCGACTCGCGCAGATTGTCGGTGAACGAGTTGATGGCAACGAGCGCGCCGACGCCCGCTGCGACGGCGACGGTGAGGAGCAGCAGCCGCCGGGCCGCGGCGCGCCCCTCCCGCCACGCCATCCGGAGCACGAAGCCGAACCCGCTCACGCGCCGGCTGGCTCCCCCCGGCCGCTGTCGCTCACGATGGCGCCGTCCGCGAGCCGGATCGTCCGCCCCGCGCGCGACGCGAGATCGGGATCGTGCGTCACCAGAACGAGTGTGGTGCCCAGATCCCGGTTGAGCTCGCCCATGAGCTCCACGATCACATGGCCGGTGCGCGCATCGAGGTTCCCGGTCGGCTCGTCGGCAAAGAGGATCTTCGGACGGTTCGAGAAGGCGCGCGCCAGCGCCACCCGCTGCTGCTCGCCGCCGGACAGCTGGGCCGGGTAGTGATGCGCCCGCCCGGCGAGCCCCACGCGACCGAGCAGCTCGAGCGCGCGCTGCTCGATGGATTCACCGTCACCGTTTCGGCGCCCGTTGCCCGCCAGCTCGAGCGGTACCTGGACGTTCTCGGCGGCGGTGAGCGTCGGCACGAGCTGGAACGACTGGAACACGAAGCCCACCCGGTCCCGGCGCAGGCGTGCCCGCTCGTCCTCGTCGAGCGCTCCCAGGTCGGTGCCGTCGAGCAGCACCTTGCCCGCGCTCGGCCGGTCGAGCCCCGCCAGCAGCCCGAGCAACGTCGTCTTCCCGCTGCCCGACGGGCCGATGATCGCGAGGAAGCCGCCCGGCTCGAGATGGAAGGTGATATCCTTCAGCACGGTCAGATCCCGGCCGCCGGAGACGTAGGTCTTCGTGAGCTGTTCACAACGGAGCATGGAGTGTCCCGAGAGAGTCACAGGGTCGCGCCCGGCGCGATCCGAATGATAAGCAGATCCGCCGCCTGGCCCGCGCTCGTCCTCGCCCTTGCCTGTACGGGAGACGCGGAACAGGCACCGCCAGGCCAGGGCGCCACCGCCGCCGCTGACGACCGCGGCAGCGTCGTCTTCCTCGGCACGAGCCTGACGGCAGGGCTCGGGCTCGATCCCTCCGAAGCGTATCCCGCGCTGATCCAGGAGCGGATCGACGCCGCCGGCTTGCCCTTCGTGGTCGTGAATGCCGGCGTCAGCGGCGAGACCTCCGCCGGCGCGCGGCAGCGGATCGACTGGCTGCTGCAGCGGCCCGTGGACGTGCTGGTGGTCGAGACGGGCGCCAACGACGGCCTTCGCGGCATCGACCCGGCCGCCCTGCGCGGCAATCTCGATGCGATCCTCGATCGGGCCGAGGCGAAGGACCCGAAGCCCTCGCTGGTAGTGGTGGGCATGGAAGCGCCGCCGAATCTCGGCACGCGCTACACCTCCGCCTTTCGCGCGGTCTTCCGCGAGGTCGCGGACGAGCACGAGGCGGTTTTCGTTCCATTTCTGCTGGAGGGCGTTGCGGGGGTGGAACGGCTCAATCAGGGCGACGGGATCCATCCGACGGCAGAGGGGCAGCGCCTCATGGCGGACATCGTCTGGCGCGCGCTCGAGCCGGTGCTGCGCGAGCGTGCCGCGCGTGAGGGCGCGACCGGCTGATCAGCGCGGCGCCGGGCTGTTCCCCACGTTCACCGAGACGGAGCCGAATCGCACACCCGGCCGCAGCGCGTAGCGCAGGTCCACGATGTGCACGATGTAGCCCGCGGCACTGCTGTCGATACTGAACGACGGGAAGCGCGCCCAGCCAAGGAAGCGCCGTCCGGCGGTCGTCGCCGCGGCGGCGCTGATCGCGGGGTGCGATGGCGGGGCGACGGGAAAGGTGCGGATGGCGGCCCGATCGATCCGGGGCGAGCTGAGCCAGCTGAAGGGCGCGACGCGATACGCGTCGTCCTGCTCGATCACCACCTGGCGCGCGAACGGATTGGCCGCCACCGGCGCGGACATCAGCGAGCGGACCGGGCCCGGGTGTGCGCTGCCGAGCTCGCGCACGGCGATGCGGCGGGATGCGATGTTGGCCGCCACCATGATGGCGACATAACATGTCGTGAAGAGGAGCGCGCGCCGTGCAGGGACCTCCGGCACGACGTTGCGCTCGCGGGCATGCCGGCGCCTGCGGCTGATCCACACCCCGGCGCCCAGCGCGAGCCACACCCACGGGTCCACGATGAAGAGCGTGTCGCCGTAGGACCAGTCGCCGCGCCACGGAAGCAGCCAGCGGACGCCGTAGGTGTTCAGGGTGTCGAGCACCGGATGGCTCGCGATCGCGATGAAGGCCAGCAGGAGCAGCTGGCC
>JBLNHD010000162.1:0-9692 GCA_050268825.1 Gemmatimonadota bacterium | reverse complement strand
GAACGTCTCCCCGGCGACTACGTCGAGCAGATCCTCCTGCGCCTCCGGCGCGCCGGGCTCGTCGACAGCATCCGCGGTGCGCGGGGCGGCTATCTCCTCGCGCGGGACGCGTCGCTCATCTCGGTGCGAGACGTGATGACGGCGTCCGAGCACCAGACCTTCGAGATCAACTGCGACTCCCACCCGATCGACGCCGCCCGCTGCCATACGGGAAGCGGGTGCAGCATCCGCCCCGTCTGGCAGGCGCTGCAGCAGCGGGTGGACGAGCTGCTCGCCGGGATCTCGCTCGCCGACCTGATGAAGGACGAGGCGCAGGTGCAGGAGCTCGTGGCGATACAGCCGGTCGCCTGATGGGTCCCGACGTTCCCCGCCGACCCGGCCCTCGAGCCGGGTCGTTCCGTTCCCGAGCATGACGCCGCTCTCGCATCCCGAGCTGCTGCGCTACTCGCGTCACCTGCTGCTTCCCGAGGTGGGCGTGGAAGGCCAGGCCCGCCTCGGCGCCGCCCGCGTGCTCGTGATCGGTGCCGGGGGGCTGGGATCACCCGCCGCATTGTACCTCGCAGCGGCCGGCATCGGGACGATCGGGCTCGTGGACTTCGACGCAGTGGACGTCACCAACCTGCAGCGGCAGATCATGCACGGCACTGCCATGATCGGCCGCCCCAAGCTCGAGTCGGCGCGCGCCCGGCTGGCCGACCTCAATCCCCACGTTGCCGTCGAGCCGCATGCGGTCCGGCTTTCCTCCGACAACGCGCGTGGCATCATCGCTCGGTATGACGTGGTCGTGGATGGAACCGACAATTTCCCCACGCGGTACCTGGTCAACGACGCCTGCGTCCTCGAGGGAAAGCCGCTCGTCTACGGCAGCATCTTCCGGTTCGACGGCCAGGCATCGGTGTTCGACGCGGCGCGCGGCCCCTGCTATCGATGTCTCTATCCCGAGCCGCCCCCGCCAGGCCTGGTGCCCTCGTGCGCGGAGGGGGGGGTGCTGGGCGTCCTCCCGGGCATCATCGGAAGCATCCAGGCCCTCGAGGCGATCAAGCTGATGCTGGGGATCGGGGAGCCACTCGTGGGGCGGCTCGTGCTCGTCGATGCCCTCCGCTTCCGGATCCGCGAGCTGGCGCTCCGCAAGGATCCCGAGTGCCCGGTGTGCGGGGTTTCGCCGAGCCTCACCGAACTCATCGACTACGAAGCCTTCTGCGGTATTCCTCCGGCCCCCGGCGCGGACACCGAAGTCGCTGCGCCAGCCCTGGTCCACGAGCTCCGCGGCCCGCGCATCCCGCTCCTGCTCGACGTGCGCGAGCCGCACGAATGGGAGATCGCGCACATCGAGGGCGCGACACTCATCCCGCTCGGCGAGCTGCCGGCCCGTCTCGCCGAGCTGGAATCTCACCGGCCGATCGTGACGTACTGCCACCGGGGGGTCCGCTCCCAGCGTGCGCGAGAGATTCTGGCCGGAGCCGGATTCGGAGGGGTGCGGAGCCTCGCGGGGGGAATCGACGCGTGGGCCCGGGAGGTCGAGCCGGGGATGGCGAGGTACTAGCGAAGGGTGCTGCGAGTGCCGAAGGCGGGACTCGAACCCGCACGGGCTTGCGCCCACTGCGCCCTGAACGCAGCGCGTCTACCAGTTCCACCACTTCGGCGAGCCGCACAAGGTACCTACCTTTCAACCTCCCCGTCAAGCACGCCCGTTGACCGGTCACAACCCACGGTCTATCCTTTGCTTAGGTACTCACCGTGGCCCAGAAAACGCCCCCTGCCGCAGCCGAGCGGAAGATCTCCGTTGCCCGGAATCCCAAGGCGACGCACGACTATCATGTCCTGGAGACATGGGAAGCGGGCATCGTGCTGACCGGCACCGAGGTCAAGTCGCTGCGCGGCGGCAAGGCCTCGATCAAGGAAGCGTGGGCGCGCGTGCGCAATGGGGAAGTCTTCCTGGAAGGCATGAACATCACGCCGTACGAACAGGGCAATCGCTACAACCACGATCCCGTCCGGTCGCGGAAGCTGCTGCTCCATCGCCAGCAGATCGACCGGCTGATCGGCGCGATCGAGCAGAAGGGCCTCGCCCTCGTTCCGCTGGAGCTCTATTTCCTGAACGGGCGGGCAAAGGTGGCCCTCGCGCTCGGTCGCGGCAAGAAGCAGCACGACAAGCGCGAGGACATCAAGCGGCGCCTGGCGGACCGCGAGGCGGCGCGCGCGGTGGCGAGCGCACGGAGGGGGAAGTGAAAGGCCTCCTCCTGCTTGCCCTTGCCGCCGGGCCGGCATCGGCGCCTCCCTCGGTCACGGTCGCCACGCCGCGCGGCGAACTCGAGCTGCCGGTGCGCACCGATGCCGCCGGCGCGCCGATCGTGTTCGCTTCGCCGCTCGTCATCGCCCTCGGCGGCGAGGTGAAGCTTGCCGGCGCCTGGGCCGAGGTCACCATCGCCCGGCGCCCGCTCCGGCTGCTCATCGGCTCGTCCTTCTACCTGAGCAGCAACAAGCTCCACCCGATGGCGGGCACCGTCTCCCAGATCGGCGACACGCTGTTCGTCCCGCTCGACTTCCTTACCACCGTGCTGCCCCGCGAGTTTCCCGGGCGCCTCCGCTGGGATTCGCTCAGCGCCCACCTGATCGAGACCGGGTGGGTGGCCCGCGTCCGGCCGTCCGAGCCGGCAGGTGTCCCGGCCACGACCACTGCCTCGCGACCGTCCGGGCGCCCCGCGGCGCGGCTTCCGAACGGGCTCCGTGTCGGTCACGTCGTCACGGTCGATGCCGGTCATGGGGGCGAGGATCCTGGAACCCGGGGCGTCTTCCTTCCCCGGGGCATGGTCGAAAAGGACATCACCCTGAAAGTGGCCCTCATGCTCCGGCAGGAGCTGCAGGACCGCGGCGTGAAAGTCCGGATGACCCGCACGACCGACGTGCGCCCGGACCTCCGGCGCCGGGCCCCGATGTGTGGGGCCGACTGCGACCTGTTCGTCAGTCTCCATGTCGACGCGCTCGATCCGCGGCGCAGCCCCAACTATCGCTCGGTGGACGGCTTCCACACCATCATCATCGGCGAGGAGAACACGGCGGAGTCGGACCGCATTGCGCGGCTGGAGAACGAGGCGCTCCGCTTCGAAACGCCGGACGACGGCCGGGCCCAGGGGGGCGCGCTCGGATTCATCCTGAAAGACCTGCAGATGAACGAGTATCTCCACGAATCGGAACGCGCGGGCGCGCTGGTGCAGGAGCACCTCGCTCCCATTCACCCGGGTCGCAATCTCGGCGTCAAGCAGTCGAACATCCTCGCCGTGCTGAACACCGCGCGCCGGCCGGCGATCCTCGTCGAAATGGGCTTCAGCAGCCACCGGGGCGACGCCGCGTTCCTCGCCTCATCGGGCGGCCAGCGGAAGATCGCCCAGAGCATCGCGGACGCGATCGTGAACTACCTCCGGGAGTTCGAGCGGCGCAGCGGCCTGGCCGAGGCCGTGGAGGGGGGGTCGTGAAGCGACTGGTGCCCCTCCTCGTCGGCGCGGCGCTCGTGTCGGGCTGTGCCTACTACAACGCGATGTACAATGCGCGGCGACTGAGCGATGCGGCCGAGAAGGCCGAGTCCGAAGGGCGCAGTTTCGACGCCAGCACGCTCTGGGGGCAGGTGACGGTCAAGGCGGAAACGGTCATCGCCCGACATCCCGACAGCAAGTATGCCCCCGAGGCGTATGCCCTCATGGGACGCGCGCATGCGCGGCTGGGGAACTGCACCCGCGCACGGCCCGCGCTGGAGTCCGCCCTGGCGGCGCCGCTCGATTCCGCCCTGGCGCTCGACACGGAGCTCTGGCTCGCCGGGTGCTACGCGGATCTCGGTCAGCAGCAGGAGGCGATCGCGCGGTACGAGCGGCTCATCGCGGTCGGCGGCCCGGACCGGCAGCGCTCGGCACGCGCCGGGCTCGTTCGCTCCCTGCGCATCGCCGGCCGGACCGACGATGCCGTCAGGATCGTGGAGGCGCATTCCGATATCCCCGCGATCGAGCGGCTCTCCACGCTCGCGGCGGCGGGCAGGGGACCGGCCGTCCTCGAGCTCGCCGATTCGCTCATCGCCGCGGGAGACAGCACGGTTCCCTGGGATTCGGTGATCGGCTGGCTCGCGGCTCGCGACCGGCTGGCCGCCTCCGATCTCGTCGACCGTGCCGACAGCGCCCCGGGTGTCACGCCCGGCATCCTGGCGAACCGGCTCCTGGCCGATGGCGCACGGTTCGGCGACGATCCCGTGCGCGCCCGCGCGCGTCTCGAGCAGGTGCGCGACCAGACGGCCGCTCCCGAGGCGGCCGCCGCCGCGCGCCTCGAGCTGATCCGTCTCGACATGCGTTCGACGACGTCGCGCGAGCAGCTCGATCGCATTCTCGAGGCGCTCGCGAAGGAGGTCGCCGAATCGCCGCTCGGACCCCAGGCGCAGGTCATGCAGCGCTCGATCGAGCAGGTGGCCTTTGCGGTGGATTCGTCGGCGCCGGGCTCGCCGGCGGGAGACATGCGCATCTTCCTCGCCGCCGAAGCGGCGCGCGATCGGCTCGTGGCCCCGGCCCTCGCGGCCTCGCTCTTCCGGAGCATCGCGGCGGGGTGGCCCGATTCACCGTATGCGCCGAAGGCGCTTCTCGCCGCCGCCATCCTGGCCGGGGATTCCGTGCTCGCCGCCGAGGCGGAAACTCGCTATCCCACCAGTCCCTACGTTCTGGCGGTCGGCGACACGGCGGTCGCCAGCCTGCGGGCGCTGGAAGATTCGCTCGGCGCCTTTGCCGATTCGATTCGCGTGCGACCGCCGGCGGCGCCGGTGCCGGTGACCGCTCCCCGGCCGGCAGGCGCGCGACCCGGGCCGGCGCGGACCGGCACGCCGACCGGTCCCGTGAGGTGAGCGCTTCCGCGCCGGCTCCGGAGCTGTTCGGCACCACCTTTTCCAATCCGATCATTCTCGCCGCCGGCACCGCCGGCTACGGCCTCGAGCTCGCCGGGGTGACCGACCTCGAGCGGCTGGGGGGTATCGTATGCAAGGCGGTATCCGTCCTGCCGCGCGAGGGGAACCGGCCGCCGCGCGTCGCCGAATTCGCGGGCGGGATGCTCAACTCGGTCGGGCTCGCGAATCCCGGGCTCGCGCGCGTAAGCACCCACGAGCTGCCTCGGCTCGTGGCAGCCGTGTCACGCTGCCGCGTTCTGGTCAACGTGGTGGGGTTCACGACCGGCGAGTATGCGGAGGTCGTGGCAGGGCTCGAGGAGGTCGCCGGAATCGCCGCCTACGAGCTCAACCTCTCGTGCCCCAACACTTCCGCGGGTGGGGTCGAGTTCGGCGCCGACGCCGACTGCGTCCGCCGCATCGTGTCGGAGTGCCGTGCGGTGACCCGCCGCGGGATCGCCGTGAAGCTCTCGCCGGCGCTTCCGGATATCGCGGCGCTCGCGGTCGTCGCGCGTGACGCGGGGGCCGATGCGATCACGGTGGTGAATACGCTGCCGGGCCTTCTCTATGGAGACGACAGCACCCGCCTCGGCCACGGCAACGGCGGGGTCAGCGGCCCGGTGCTGCTCCCCGTGGGCGTGCTCGCGGTGGTGCGGGTCCTGGAACGGACCGGCGGGATGCCCGTGATCGGCGTCGGCGGCGTCCGCAGCGCGGACGACGCGCGACAGTACCTGCGCGCCGGCGCGACGCTCGTGGGCATCGGGACGGCGGCGCTCGCCGACCCGCGCCTCCCGGAGCGAGTGGTTCGGGGCCTGGCGAGGGCGCATGGCTGACCTGATCGTGGCGCTCGACGTCGCGAGTGGCACTGCCGCGGAGAGGCTCCTCGATGGGCTGCCGGAGGCTCGCTGGGTCAAGGTCGGGTCGGTGCTCATGGGGCGTGAGGGCCCTGCGCTCGTCGCCCGCCTGCGTGCACGTGGCCTGTCGGTGTTTCTCGATCTCAAGTGGCACGACATCCCGAATACGGTGGCCGGCGCCGTCGCCGCTGCGCGGGATGCCGGCATCGCCATGGCGACGGTGCATACCCTCGGTGGCATCCGGATGATGGCGGCCGCGGCGGCGGCGGCGGAGGGCGTTGCCATCGTCGGCGTCACGGTCCTCACCTCCCACGACGCGGCCGGCTACGACAGGGCCGTGGGGCGGCGCGGCACACGGCTCGAGGATGAAGTGGTGCGCCTCGCCGGCGAGGCGATGGCGGCGGGGCTCGCCGGCATCGTCTGCTCACCGCAGGAACTGCACGTGGTCAGTCGGGCCGTCGGGCCGGGGAAGCGGCTCGTGGTGCCGGGCATCCGCGGTCCCGGCGATGCCGCGGGCGATCAGGTGCGTACGGCGACGCCCGAGGAGGCAGTTGCGCGGGGAGCCACCCATCTCGTCGTCGGCCGGCCGATCATCGCGGCGGCCGATCCCCGGGCGGCGTTCGCCGCGATCTCGACCCGGCTCGGCGGATAACCCGCCCGGGGGCGTCGCGAGCGCGCGATTCCCGGCGAGCCGTCGCCATGCGGCTCCTCCGTCCCGCGCGGATCGTGGGCGCGACCGCGGCCTGGGGATCCCCGCGAACGCACTGGCACGGAGCGCCCCCTGCAGCCCCAACCCGCTTCCCTTGCGTCACTTCCGAGCCCTGTGTATAATGCGCAGCTAGACTTTAACCGGGCTTTTTGGATTCCGCGGAAGGCCCAAGGCGCCTTTGCTCTGGAGACGTGTGTGAAGGTTCGTTCGAGCGTGAAGCCGATTTGCGAGCACTGCAAGGTGATCAAGCGTCAGGGAGTTACGCGGATCATCTGCAAGCGCAATCCGAAGCACAAGCAGCGGCAGGGCTGACATGGCACGCATCGCAGGCGTGGACCTTCCGCGCGACAAGCGGGTCGAAGTCGCACTGACCTACATCTTCGGTATCGGCCGTCCCACCAGCAGCCGCATCCTCAGCGAAACGGGCGTCGGCGCGGACACGCGGGTCCGGGACCTCTCGGACGCGGAAGTGGCGCGGCTGCGCCAGTACATCGAGCGCTCGCTGCGCGTCGAGGGCGCGCTCCGCACCGAAGTCGCGATGAACATCAAGCGCCTGATGGACATCGGGAGCTATCGCGGCATCCGTCATCGCCGCGGCCTTCCGGTCCGCGGGCAGCGTACGCACACGAACGCCCGCACCAAGAAGGGCCCGCGCCGCGCCATCGCCGGCAAGAAGAAAGTGACGAAGAAGTAAATGACCGCACCAGCCAAGCCGACCACGGGCGGCAAGAAGTCGAAGAAGGTCGTCGACAGCGAGGGCGTGGCCCACATCGCCGCGACCTTCAACAACGTGCTCATCACGATCACCGACATGAAGGGCAATGCCCTCGCGTGGGGCACCGCCGGCAAGGCGGGCTTCAAGGGATCGAAGAAGAGCACGCCCTTCGCGGCCACCGTCGCGGCGGAGAACTGCGGCCGCGAGGCCATGAACCTCGGCCTGCGCCGCGTGCACGTCCGCGTGCAGGGCCCGGGCAGCGGCCGCGAGTCGGCCATCCAGGCGCTCGCGTCGGTCGGGCTGCGCGTGGTCTCGATCCGGGACGTCACGCCGATTCCTCACAACGGGTGCCGTCCCCCGAAGAAGCGGCGGGTCTGATTCATGTCACGCTACACTGGACCGAGCTGCCGTCAGTGCCGCCGCGAGGGAACCAAGCTGTTCCTCAAGGGCGCCAAGTGCCTCACCGAGAAGTGCCCGGTCGAGCGTCGTCCGTATCCGGCCGGCCAGCACGGTCAGGCCGGCGGCGGGCGCCCGCGCAAGGCGTCGGAGTACGCGAAGCAGCTGCGTGAGAAGCAGAAGGTCAAGCGCATCTACGGGCTCACCGAGCGCCAGTTCCGCAACACCTTCGAGTCGGCCACGCTGCTGCCGGGCGTCAAGGGCACCAACCTGCTCGTCGCCCTCGAGACGCGGCTCGACAACGTCGTGTACCGCCTTGGCTTCGCGTCGAGCCGCAAGGATGCGCGCCAGCTCATCCGGCACGGTCACGTCGAAGTGAACGGCAGCCGGGTGGACATCCCGTCGTACCGTGTCGCCACGGGCCAGGAAGTCCGCGTGGCCCCGGCCACCCGCGACGCGCTCCGGGTCAAGATGGCGCAGGAGCTCGCGTCGCGCGGGCAGCCGGTGAGCTGGCTCTCGATCGATTCGGACAAGGCCGCCGGTCGCCTCGTCGAGGTCCCGACCCGCGAAGCGATTCCCGTCAACGCCCAGGAGCAGCTCATCGTCGAGCTGTACTCGAAGTGACCATGAGCATCGACCTGACCGGCCTGGTTCGCCCGCACGTCGTCGAGATGACGAAGCGGGAGGACAACCCGAACATCGCCGAATTCCGCCTGCAGCCGCTCGAGCGCGGTTTCGGCTATACCCTCGGCAACTCGCTCCGCCGGCTCCTTCTCTCGTCGCTGCGCGGCAGCGCCGTCTGGGGCTTCCGGCTCGAGGGCGTGGTGCACGAGCACCAGACCGTGGCCGGCGTCCTCGAGGACGTGCACCAGATCATCCAGCGCCTCAAGTCGCTGACGCTGGTGCTGGACCCCGAGGTGGACGAGGCCACGCTGCACATCAAGCGCGAGGGCGCGGGTCCCGTGTACGCGCGCGACATCCAGCCGCACGGCTCGGTGCGTGTCGTCAATCCCGATCACCTGCTCTTCACGATGCAGGACGACCGGGACATCTCGATGGAGCTCTTCGTCAACAAGGGCCGCGGCTACGTCGAGGCGGAGCTGCATCCGTCGGACCGTTCGGTGCCGGTCGATCTCGTCCGCATCGACGCGATCTACAATCCGGTCCGGCGCGCCAACTTCACCGTCGCGGAAACCCGCGTCGGCCAGCGCACCGACTACGATCGCCTCACCGTCTCGGTCGAGACCAACGGCACCATCACCCCGGAAGACGCCATCGCCTACGCGGCGGCGCTCGCGCAGGAGCATTTCCGCTTCTTCGTCGAATTCGGCAAGGTGCCCGTGATGCGCGAGGGCGCCGCGGCCGGCCCGAACAGCCTGCGCGAGCGGCTCTCGCAGCCGATCGACGATCTCGGGCTCTCGGTCCGCTCGCTCAACTCGCTCAAGAACTCGAACATCCGCACGCTGCGGGACCTGGTCGAGCTCTCCGAGGACGAGCTCCTCAAGGTCAAGAACGTCGGCGACAAGGCGCTGCAGGAGATCGCCGACCTGCTTCGCAGCAGGCAACTGAACTTCGGCATGGGCTTCGAAGAGGCGGACGGGGATCTGCGCGTGACGCGCGCAGGCCAGCCGCCGGCAATGCAGCCCGCCGGCAATGGAGACACCCCGTAATGCGTCACCGTGCCAAGGGCCGCCAGCTCTCGCGGACCTCGACCCATCGTCGCGCCATGCTCAACAACATGGCGACGAGCCTCTTCGAGCATGGCCGCGTCATCACCACCGAGGCCAAGGCGAAGGAGCTGCGCCCGTTCGCGGAGAAGCTCATCACGCTCGCGCGCCGCGGCGATCTCCACGCCCGCCGGCTGGTCGAGCGCCGCATCAAGGATCGGGACACGCTGGGCAAGCTGTTCAGCGAGATCGGTCCCCGGTTCGCCGCGCGGCCCGGGGGCTATACCCGCATTCTCAAGCTGGGGCATCGCCCCGGCGACGGGGCGGACATCGCCCGGATCGAGCTGCTGTCCGAGTGACGCGTCCATCCACGGACCGCACGGCACGAAAAAGGGGACCCGCGGGTCCCCTTGTTCATGTCGTCAGCCGAGCCGGCTTACGC
>JBLNHD010000161.1:0-8649 GCA_050268825.1 Gemmatimonadota bacterium | reverse complement strand
GATCGCCGGCGCCGGCAGGTGCCGCAGACGCCGGTGATGCCGGCTTCGGCGCGCTGCTGTCGCCGAGGGTCTCGACGACGGCGCTGTCGGCGAGGGGAACGTCGCGGGCCGGCGGGGCCGCGGCCGCCGAATCGAGGCCAGCCTTCGACCCCTCCAGTCGCACGAGCTCGAGCTCGGCCGCGTTCTTCGGCGGCACGAGCAGCACGCGATCGCCCTCCTCGATTCCGCGCAGGACCACCACTTCATCGTCGTTGGCCGCACCGGTCTCGACTTCCTGCTTCACGACCGACCCACCCGACTGCCGGAACACGTGCGGAATCCC
The DNA here is from genome assembly GCA_050268825.1 of Gemmatimonadota bacterium. Classification (GTDB taxonomy): domain Bacteria; phylum Gemmatimonadota; class Gemmatimonadetes; order Gemmatimonadales; family GWC2-71-9; genus CAMLLJ01. The sequence continues at coordinate 8,327 of JBLNHD010000161.1, read as the reverse complement.
GTTCTCGCTGTTGATCGCCTCGAGCGAGACGTGCAGGGCGCCGGGGATCCGCAACGTTTCGATCGCGTTGCCCGTGGTCATGCCGGGGCGGAGCGTGGTATCGGCGCCGGAGATCACGAGTTTCACCTCGAAGACCTTGGCGTCGGTGTTCGGGCGCTGCTCCCCCATGTTCGCCACCGCCGTGACGCGCCCGACGAGCTTCTTGTCCGGGTCCGAATCGAGCGTGATCGTCGCGGGCTGGCCCACCGCGATCTTGCGGACGTCGATTTCGTTGACGTACGTGATCGACTCCATCTCGGTCAGGTCCGGGAGCGTGGCGACGCCCGGATCCCAGGCGGATACCTGCGAGCCCGTCGTGCGCTTCTTGCCGTTCCACTCCTTCACGTAGATCACCATCCCGGGGGCGGGGGCGCGGATGGTGAACTGCTGCATGACCTGCTGCACCACCGCCAGCTTGCCCCGCTGGCGCTCGAGGTCCGCGCCCACCTCGCGCATCTTGGCCTGGGCCTGCTCCGTCTTCGTCTTGTAGTCGAGCTTGGCCTGCGCGAGGGCGCGCTGCGCGCGCTCGAGGTCGATCTCCGCCTGGCGCTGGACCGAGGGCGCCTCGTACTTCGCCTGGTCGCGGGCGATCTTCTTCTCCTCGAGCGCCAGCTCCATCGAGCGCATGTCCTCGCGCGCCTTCGAGAGGTTGAGCGTCGAGTCGAGCATCGCCTGTTCGTACACCGCCTCCGCCTTCTGCAGCGCCAGCGTGAACTCCTGGATCTTCGAGGCGAGCGTCGACCGGTCGAGCTCGGCCACGACATCGCCCGCCTTGACCGTGGTGCCCTCCGGCACGATCGACAGGATCTTCATCTGGTACGCCTCCGCGAGGCGGGCATCGGGCGGCGCGGTGATCTCGACGAACTTCTGGGCCCGCAGCTCGCCGGACGTGGTGACGGTGACGACGAAATCGCCCCGCTCCACCGTGCCGACCAGCTCGGGTTCGGCCGTGGCGGGATCGCTGGCGAGGAGCCAGGCGCCGGGAACGAGCACGAGCGCGATGGCCGCGAGCACGCGCCAGCGAAGTCTGGGCGAGAGCATGGGTGTGTCCTTGGAGGAGTGGAACCAAAGTGGGAAATCGCCCCTGCGCGCGCTACTACGCGCTACTAGGGAAAACCCTAGGGGCGGCGCCGGTCCGATCGCGCCCAACCTGATCAGATGTCCGGAAAGGCCCTACGGTTGCTACGCGACGAGGATTCACGGGAAGCGAGGGCATCGAGCCGCATCGCCGCGATGGGAGGCCGAATCGGACCCGCGCACGTCCACCCTGCCCCCGAGGTCCGGACGCCGACCTCATGTACTGCATGAAGCAAGCCCCTCAAGTCACGTGGCTTGAGGGGCTTGGATCATTCACGCCAGCAGGCTCAGCGATCGCCTGAGACGAGGAACGACACCTTGACGTTGAGTCGGTAGCTGACGATCCGGTTCCCCTCGACCTCGGCCGTCTGATTGTCGACCCAGATCGACTTGATGTTCTTGATCGTCTTGGCCGCCTCCGCCACGGCATTCTTCGCGGCATCATCCCAGCTCTTCTCCGACTGGGCGATCAACTCGATCACCATGACGACACTGCTCATCGGTACCTCCGAATTGGGGTTCTCCAAACTGCACGCATCCGGGAGCGTCCGGCTACCCTCCATCGCTGCTCGGCGGCGAGGATTCGGGACCGCCGGAGCGGTCCTCTCCCCCAGGCTCCTGCCATCCTGCGCGGCGGCAGGCGTTGTCGCAGAACGGCATTTTTGCGGCGAGTCCGCAGCGGCAGAGCGAAACACGCGAATCGCGCCGGAGCGGCGATCCGTCGAGCCCGCGGACCTCGACGTCTCCGCGCAGATACAGCGGGCCGCCGCGTATCGGCGTGGCGGTCATGGGTCGATCCGCGACCTCCGATGCGCCGCCATCGTGCCGGATGAAATGGAGGGCGCCGGAGGGGCAGCGGAGAATCGCCGCCGCCACCGCATCGGGCGCCGCCGCGGAAGGCTCGACCCACGGGCGGCGCTGCGGATCGAAAACGGCACGCAGCGCCCGGACGCAGTTGGCGCTGTGGATGCAGCGGCCGGCGTACCACCGCACCGTGATGGCGGGCGTGGCATACTCGCGAGTCAGGTCGGGCGCCACGTTCGGCGCGTCGGGCCGGGGCGGCGCGCCGGAACCGCCGTCGCTGGCCCGCAGCTCCGACTCGTCCGATTGCGCGTCGGGGACGTGACCGGTCATGCGGCCCCGACGACTTGCAGCCCGGCCTCGAGATTTCGCTTGACCGGGCAGCGATCGGCGATTTCCAGGAGCCGGACACGTTGTTCTTCCGTGAGCGCGCCGTGCAGCTCGATACGCCGCTCGAGGCGGGTGACCCGCCCCGCTCCCGCAGCGAGCACCTCGCGGTCGGGCGCGAGGGCCGGGGCCGTCCGCACGTGCACCGAGGCTCCGTCCAGGGGCCACGCTTTCCGGTCCGCGTACATGCGCATCGTGAGAGCCATGCAGCTGGCCACCGATGCGAGAAGCAGCTGGTACGGCGTCATGCCGTCGTCGGTGCCGCCCAGCTCTACGGGCTCATCGACGACCACCGCGTGTGGGCCGGCGGTAATGGCGGTCCGGTAGCCGCCGTCCACACGCGCCGCGACCCACTTCACGTCCTCAGCCGCGTCGGCCTTTCCCTGATCGGTACGCTGCATTTGTCCCCCGATGCATGTCTCCGCCGGCGCGAGGAGCGAGCTGCTTCGCCGCGGCCCGCTGACGGTATCGGGGAAGTTGCCGACATACCGCCACCCCGCCAAGTGGCGGCGGCATTCAGACGGTCACGCTCTCCTCCGGGCTCACCGGGGCCGGTATCCGTCGGTCAGGGTCCTGAGGTACGCGACGATCGCCCGCTCCTGCTGCGGCGTCAGGCCGAGGTTGCCGAGCTCGGAGCGGTTCATGGTGGCCTCGTGTTCCGGGGGCGGCCAGCAGTCGGCGGCGAGCGCTTCCTGCTCGCCATAGGCGCCAGGGCACCGCGGCTTCACGTCGCGCGTATTGTAGAAGTGCACGATCGCTTCGAGGGACTTGAAGTAGCCGTTGTGCCCGTACGCCTTTACGCTCCCGGGCGTCGGGCGCAGGTCCACGTTCCGCAACGTCGGAACCTTGTGGTTCCCGATGTTTCCGGCGGCGTAGGCACTGTAATCCGCTCGGGTCAGGAGAAACCCTCCGAGTCCCCTGTCGGCGTACCCCGCACCTTGCGGATTCTCCGGATTGGGCGGCAAGCCCAGGTTGTCGAAGGTGAAGTCGGTGAAGAGTGGCCCCGGCGCGCGCATTGTGCCCCGCGCGATCCCGCGCCCGCTTCCGTCGAGCACGTGGCAGGCCGCGCACTTCCCCTTGCCGCGAAAGAGCGCGAAGCCCTGCATCTCCTCTGCCGTGAGGCGAGCCTGCCGTTTCAGGAAGTAATCGAACTTCGAGCTGAACGCGTTCGACTCGGGTGACGCTTCGAAGGCGGCAATGGCGCGGCCGATGAAGTCATACGCTTCGTCGGTACGGTCGGGATCGCAGGCGTCGGGACCCGCGAGCTGGCGGAAGAGGTCCGCATCGGGGCCGTTGCAGACGCGGCTGACGACGTCCGACGGGGCCGCCAGCGCCTGCTCGGCCGGGTTGAGGAATGGCCCCAGCGCCTGCTCCGCAGCGGGATTGCCGAGGCGCTCGCCGGTGGCCCGGCCGTCCCAGAAATTGCCGCCCACGAAGAGCACGCCGTCATGGTGAAAGACGGGACTCGGCGTCGCGTAGGCCGAGCTCGGCGGCTTGCGGTCGCCGAAGGCGCCGTCGATCGATCCCTCGTAAACCGCCCCGCCCGCGTTGATGGATGACGACGGGCCGGTCCAGCCCCACGACGGATCATGACAGCTCGCGCACGACTGATTGCCGTTGACCGACAACCGTGCGTCGAAGAAGAGCGCCCTGCCGAGCCTCACGACATCGGGATCGACGGACAGCGGGCGCGAGTCGGCGGCGGCGACGGCGGGCGAAGCTTCTGGCTCGAGCGCGGTTTCGCCGCCGCAGGCGGCCGCAAGGACGGGAGCGAGCACTGCAATGAGGAGATGACGGGACATGGGAGCCTCCAGGAGAGTCACCAATATCCGTTGAAGCAAGGAACGGAAGATGAAGCGGTCGTGAAACCGCTTTCACAGAGTGCGCGTGAAGCGGAGGGGCGGCCGAGGGGATGAGAAGCAACCCGGCCAGGCGCGAGCGTATCGGCGGGGCGGCACGACGAAGCGGAAGAGAGTTGACGGCCGGGATCCGAACGAAGAATCCCGGCATTGCCGGGACCCGAGGGGGATGGGTCTGGAAGCAAGGCGGGCAACCGAGGCCGGACCGAGCGTCCATGGAGAATAGCAGGGGCGGGACTCGAACCCGCGACCCCGGCATTATGAGTGCCGTGCTCTAACCAGCTGAGCTACCCTGCCGAACGGACGGCAATCCTACCCAAACGCCCCGGCGAGCGTCAAGGTTCCTCGGGCACCGTCACCTTGTAGAGATATTCGCCGTCCCGGATCATGCCGAACTCCTCGCGGGCAATCCGCTCCTGCTCGCGCGGGTCGCTGAGCACCGCCTTCTCGACGCCCTCGAGCGAGTCCACCACCCGGGCGAGGTGCGCCTCGGCGCTCTCCGCCGCGGCGACGCGCCGCTTCAGCTCGAAGTAGTCGCCGGTGCTGTACTCGCCCCCCTGGACCGCCAGGATGGCCATCAGTCCGAGGAGGACCACGGCGGCCCAGGCGGCCCGGCTCACAGGGCGTACATGTCCCGCCCGGGATAGTGCGCGATCTCTCCGAGCTCTTCGGCGATGCGGAGGAGCTGATTGTACTTCGCGGTGCGATCGGTGCGGCTGGCGCTGCCCGTCTTGATCTGCCCTGCCCCGCTCGCCACCGCCAGATCGGCGATGAAGGTGTCCTCGGTCTCGCCCGAGCGGTGCGAGATGACGCTGTTGTAACCGTGCCCGCGGGCGAGCTCGATGCACTGGAGCGTCTCGGTCAGCGTCCCGATCTGGTTGACCTTGATCAGGATCGCATTCGCGACGCCCCGCTCGATGCCCCGGCCCAGGATGTCGACGTTGGTGCAGAAGAGATCGTCGCCCACCAGCTGGACGCGATGGTGCAGCCGTTCGGTCAGGAGCGCCCAGCCGTCCCAGTCGCCCTCGGCGAGCCCATCCTCGATCGAGACGATCGGGTACTTCTGCACCCAGCGCTCGTAGAGATCCACCATCTCCGCCGCGGTGCGGCGGCTCCCGTCGCCCTTCTTGAAGACGTAGTGCCCGTCCTGATAGAGCTCCGACGCCGCCACGTCGAGGGTAATGGCAACGTCCTGGCCCGCCACGTAGCCTGCACCTTCGATGGCCTGCATCACCACGTCGAGTGCCGCCTCGTTGGAGGGGAGCATCGGCGCGAACCCGCCCTCGTCGCCCACCGCCGTCGAGAGCCCCGCCTTGGCTAGGACCTTCTTCAGGGCATGGAACACCTCGACGCCCATGCGGAGGGCGTCGGGAAAATTATCGGCACCGACCGGCACCACCATGAACTCCTGGGCATCCACGTTGTTCGAGGCGTGCGCCCCGCCGTTCAGGATGTTCATCATCGGCACGGGCAGCACCCGCGCCATCGGCCCCCCCAGGTAGCGATAGAGCGGGAGGCCGCAGTCCTGCGCCGCGGCGCGCGCAGTGGCGAGCGAGACCGCGAGCAGCGCGTTCGCACCGAGCTTGCTCTTGTTGGGCGTGCCGTCGGCATCCATCATCTCGGCATCCACCGCGATCTGGTCGGCGGCGGCCATGCCCTCGAGCCGCGGACCGAGCACCTCGTTGACGTTGCGCACGGCCTGGCGAACGCCCTTCCCGCCGAACCGATCGGCCTCGCCGTCCCGCAGCTCGACCGCCTCGCGCTCGCCGGTGGAGGCGCCGCTTGGCACTGCTGCGCGCCCGGTGGCGCCGCTTGCGAGCACCACTTCCGCTTCGACGGTGGGATTGCCGCGGCTGTCGAGGATCTCGCGTCCGTGCACTTCGATGATGGTGCTCATGTCGCCTTTGCCGGGAGGAGGAGCCGCCAAACTCTAGCGGGCGTCCGCAGGTGCGTCAACGCCGCGCTCGAGGCGCAGCATCTCGCTGCGCGCGGCGGCAAGGACCGTCTCGCGATCATCGAAATCGAGGTCGAGCGTCGGAAGCGGACGCCCGATGCTGACGGTGACCGGGACGCGACGCACGCGCCATCCGCCGGGAGGAAGCGCGCTGCGCCCGCCGGCGATGTGGACCGGCACGACCGGCACCCCCGCGCGGATCGCGAGCACGAAGGGTCCCTTCTTGAATTCCGCGAGCGCGCCGTCGCGGCTCCGGGTGCCCTCGACGAACACGATCGCCGAGACCCCGCTTCGGATCGCGGCGGCGGCATCGTCGTACGCCGCAAAGGCGTCGCGCAGGTTGCGGCGGTTGATCGGGATCTGCCCGCTCGCGCGCACGGCCCGCCCGAAGAACGGCACGGAGAGGAGCTCGCGCTTCGCCACGAAGCGTACCGAGCCGGGAAGCGTGGCCAGGAGTACCCAGATGTCGGCGAACGAGGTGTGATTGCAGATGTAGACGACGGATTGCACCGCCGTCAGGTGCTCGCGGCCGATCACCCGCACCGGCAGACCCGTCATCCGGATCAGCCCGCGGGCCCAGGCGCGCGGCGCGCGGTCGTAGACGCCATCCGGCCGGTGCTTCACTCCGAAGAGCGAGGCGAGGATGACTCGTCCGCCCTGCACACCGGTGCACAGGACGAGCGCGAGCACGTAGCGCAGCACGCCGATCATCGAAAGTGATCGAAGCCCTCGAGCGGGACGCGCTCGCCGCGCAGCAGGAAGCGGACGCCGCTGCCGCGGTGCACGCCGCCGACGCTGGTGAGTGCCAGGCCGGTGGCCGCTTCGAACGCGCGGATGTCGGGTTCGGCGAACGCGTCCGGCAGCGCCACCAGCAGCTCGTAATCCTCCCCGCCCTGGGCCGCGAAGATCGCAGGCTCGGTCGACGCTGCCAGCGCCGGCGCCACGGCCGCTCCTGCTACCGGAACCCGCGAGAGGTCGACGTCGAGGCGCACGTCCGATGCCGCGGCGAGATGGTGTACGTCCGCTGCGAGCCCATCGCTCAGGTCGAGCATGGCGCGCGCACCATGGTCGGCGAGCCAGCGCCCGGCGTCGATCCTCGGTACCGGATGCGCGAACGCCTCGCGCGCGTCCGGCCCCGGCTCGGCGCCACCCTGCCAGGCCAGGAGCGCCGCGCGCGAGGCGCCGAGGGCGCCCGTCACCCAGAGCCCATCGCCGGGCCGCGCCCCGCTGCGGCGGACCGGTCGGGCCGCCCGGCCGATGACGGTGACCGTGACGACCCAGGTCGTTGCGGAAGCCAGATCGCCGCCGAGTACGCTCGCGCCCGTGGCCTGGGCGGCGGCCCCGACGCCGCGCATCACTTCGGCGGGGGCGTCTGCGGACGCGGTGCCCGGCACCGCGAGCGCGGCGAGTACGCCCACCGGGCAGGCGCCCATGGCGGCCAGGTCCGACAGGGCGGCTGCGGCGGCACGCCAGCCGATCTCCTCGAGCGTGAGCCACTCCCGCCGGAAGTGCACCCCTTCGACGCTCGCGTCGGTGCTGACCACGAGCGCCCCGTCGCCATCAGGAATCACGGCGGCATCGTCGCCCAGCTCGGCCGATGGCTGCCGCAGCTCGCTCGCGATCCGGCGAATGCGGTCGAATTCGGGGCCTGGACCGAGCGGCGTCGTCATCGCAGCGCGTCGAGACGGAACCGGACGAGGCCGGCAAGGGTCCCGACCCAGAGGTGATCGGCATCGAGGGTCAGGTCCACGGGCTCGCCCGGAAGGTCCCCGAGCATGAGGATCGAGCCGACCGGTGCGTCGAGCCGGGCAAAGCCGACCCCGCGCTCGCCGGCGAGCCAGGCGCCTCGATCGTCCAGCGCGAACGCGCGGAGCGGCCCGAGCGCCGGCTGCTCGGGCCCTGCGGCCCAGCGTCCGTTCGCGCCGCGCCAGAAGACGCGATCCGTCGTGAGTGCCACGAGGGTCTCTCCCGCCCACGCGAGCCCCACGACAGGGCCCCGGAACTGCGCCGACGCCCCCAATCCCCACGGCTGCAGCAGTTCACCGTCCCGGCCGACCGTATAGAAGACGACGGAAGATTTTCCTATCGCTCCGCCGAACGACAATTTTCCCACGGACCACGAGGAACTGATCGATCCGCGTGTCACGCACATTCACCTCAATCCGCTGCTCACCGGCGGGGCCGATCTGGATGACAAGCCGGGTGACGAC
>JBLNHD010000160.1:0-9431 GCA_050268825.1 Gemmatimonadota bacterium | reverse complement strand
GGTGGCGTTCGAGAACTTCCGCTTGCACTTGAACAGCTCGCTGACCGACGTTGCAGCGGCCGGCGGCCAGTTGACAGGCACGCCGCAGTGCGGAAGTGCTCACCTCAGGGCCGGCTGGGCCGGCCCTTTGCCGGAGGCTCGGGGGGACGGCCCTTGCCCGGACCATCGACCGGCGGGGCGCGCGTCGGGTCGGCGGGGCGCCCGGTGGCGGGAGGCTCTACCGGGCGCCCGGGGGCGGGCCCATCGACTGGAGTCGGGAGCGCTGCCGGCGCTCCGCCCGCCGGCCGGCCAGCCGGCTCCTCGACCAGCCCCGGCGGATTGCCGGCGCTTCCGCGATCGGGACGATCGGCGGCGTTGCCGCGACCGGGCTGTGGCTCGACGGGTGCCACCCCGCCCCGGCCATGCGCACGCGGAAGGGTCCGGTATTGCGCATCGGCAGCCCGCTGCTCGGCGAGCGCGAGGATGACGGTAGCAGCCCGGTCGACGGGTATACCCTGCGCCACGAGATCGGTCAGGACCGCGAGGGGAAGCAGCGCCGAGTTCTCGCCGCGTGCCCGCTTCACGCGGGCGAGGACATCGCCCTCCGCGCCGGCGCGGAGCGCGCCCACTCCGGCGACGAGCTCGGCCTCGGTGGCTCCGGCGCCGAGCGCTGCGCGCGCGGAACGCAGGTCGACCGCGAGGGTGCGCACCGCCACGAGGATGCGATCCGGCGCGGCGCCCTTGCTTGCTCCTTCGAGGGCCTTGTTGACGAGCGGCCCGGCCGGAAGGCCGCTGGCCGTCGCGGAGTCGACCACCCGGGTCACCAGCGCCGCGGTGGCCGGGCCGAGCCGCTCCGCGAGGCGCGACACCTCGGGACGCTGCTGCGCCCCGAGCGGCGCCGCGGCCGCGGCGAGAGCCAGGAGGAATCCGACCCGACGCGAGCTCATGTCTGGCCCGTGACCGTGACGACGGAATTGGCGGGGCCGAAGTCGGCGGTGCCGGCGCGGGGCGCGTTCGGATCCGGCATCCAGCGGACACCATCGACGACGAAGGCGTATTCATGCCGCCCTGCGGGGAGCGGGACCGTGACGGTCCAGATGCCTTCGCGCTCCGTGGCTTCGAGCGGCGTGGCGCCGACGTTCCAGGCATTGAAGTCGCCGACGAGCGCAACCGTCGAGGCGCCGGGCGCTTCGATCACGAAACGAACGACGCTCCCGTCGGCGATCGAGGGAGCGGCGGCAGGCATCGAGGAGGTCTCGGGCTGAGGCGCGGTGACGCGGCCGATCCAGGCGCTGCCGATCATCAGCGCAGCGATCCCGGCGGCGAGCGCGAGTTGCCGCATCTGCCGCCGATCGGCACTGCGGCGCACCGGAATCGCGGCGAGCGCCCCCGAGCGGATCTGGGCCAGGACGCGGTCGGCGAAATCCGCGCGGACCTGCGCCGGAACGCGCGCGTACGCGACCACGCGGGCAATCGCGGGGTCCTGCAGCTCGTCGTCGTCGCGCATCCGGATTTCGTCAGTCATGTTTCGGCTCCAGGAGCTGCCGCAACCGGTCGCAGGCGCGCTTCACGCGCATCTTGAGCGCTGACACGCTGTCGCCGGTGATCTCGGCCATTTCCTCGTACGTCAGCTCCTCCACGTACTTGAGGAGGAAGGCCTCGCGCGACGTTGGCTCGAGCGAGCCCAGCGCGCGGTACACCTCCTCGGCCTCCTCCGGTCCCTTCCCGTTGGCGGACGGCGCCGCGGTCACCAGCTCGAGCGCGGGATCCGCGGGCAGGAAGGTGGCCTCGTACCGGCTCCGCCTGGCTCCTCGCGTCCGGCACCGGTTGGCAAGAATGCGGAAGCACCAGTTGTCGAACCGATCGGGATCGGCGCATTGTCCCAGGGCGCGATAGGCCCGGACGAACGCATCCTGCAGCGCCTCCTCCGCATCCTCCCGGTTTCCCAGCATCCTGAACGCAAAGCGCGCGAAGCGGTCCTGGTGCCGCCCGACGAGCACGCGGTAGGCGTCGGTATCGCCCGCCAGCACCCGCCGGACGATTGCGCCATCATCGCTCACGATCTACAGACCCCGCCAGGAAAAGGACCGTCACCCGCGTCGCGGGCACCTCCACCAAATCTGTACCGGCGTACGCCGATGCTCCAGTGTGACCGCCCGGGAAGTGCAAGGGTCTGCAATGGCAGGATCCGCCACCATGGGCGGCCTCGAGAGGGTGGGACGATCGACGCGATCAGAGGGCGTGGGTGTGCGGCGCACGGGACGCGCTGCCCCTCGGCCCGGTGAGGGTATAGCGATGGCGCACAGCAGCTTCCGCAGGTCCGGCATCCTCGCCGCAGCCGTGCTGGGAGGGTGCCAGGCCGGAACCGCGGACATCACCTCGGTGTCCGTGCTCCTGAAACAGCCGCCGGGCAACGTCGAGGCAGCCGTCGTGACGGTGGCTCGCATCGACCTCATCGGCCCCCACGGTCCGGTGGCGCTCCTCCACCAGCCCCAGATCATCGACCTGCTCGATCGAGACCAGGTGCCCATCGGCGTGGTGAACGATTACGCGGTTCCTGCGGCGCCCTACCACGAGCTCCGGGTTCACGTGCGCGGCGCCTATCTCGCCGTCCGGAACGCTGACGGCACGGTGACACGGTACGCCACGCCGGACTACGCCGCCGTTCCGGTGGGCGCGGGCGTGGACCGGGTGCTCGACCTCGGACGCTGGGCCCGGGAAGGACAGGCCGTCACCCTCGCCGGCGGCTCGCTCGATCTGCGCGATGACCAGACCGTGCTCGTCCTCGAGCTCGACGCGCTCCGGAGCATCGGGACGCCGGTCGGCCAGGCGCAGGTGGCCTTCGAGCCGGTCATTACCGCAGCGGAGCTGGGTTCCATGGGAGGAATCCGCGTCACGCTCACCCGGCCGGCCGACGCCGGCGGCCCGGTCGACGGTGCGACGGTCGCCCTCTTCGATGCGAGCCGCACCCTGATCGGCGTGACCGATGGATTCACCGACACCGATGCGGACGGCGTATTCGAGGCGATGTTCGGCCTGCTCTCGCCCGGGACCTACGAGGTGGTCGTTTCGCCGCCGAGCGGGTGGGCGCTGCAAACGGCTGCATCCAGCGTTTCCGTGGCGCTGGGCGAGGCCAGCGAGGCTCACTTCGATCTCGTCGCCTCGCGCTGAGCGGGCTGTGACCCTGGGCGCCTCGCCCGGGTCTGTACGAACGTCCACCGCTGCCTCATTCCGGGCCGCGACAATGGCAAACCCCGCGAAAGCGGGGGACGCAAAGCTACGAGGCTACCGCGGCCCTGCCGCCATGCCAGTCGAGCCGCCGAACGACATCCCGCTCTGGAGATACGCATGACTGCATTCCGCTCGATCGCAACAGCCCTGGTTGCGCTCACCCTCGCCGTCGGAGCGTGCGACGGTGGGGTCAGCGAAACCACCTCGCTCACCGTCCAGCTCAAGGACGCGCCTGGCGACTTTCACGCCGCCGTGGTGACGATCTCGGAAGTGAACCTCGCGGGCTCCGGCGGAGTCACGCTGCGCCAGGATCCGGTGACCGTGGACCTGCTGACGCTCGCCACCACGACGATGGACCTCGTCGAGGAGGCCGTGGTCCCCTCCGGGTCCTACAGCCAGCTCCGCTTCGTCATCACCGGCGCCTACATCGAAGTCGAGAACGAGGATGGCTCGACCAGCATCTATGCGTCATCGCCGGATTACGAGGGTCTGCCGGACGGGGCCGTCGTCGCCGGCCCGCTGCAGATGCCGAGCTTCAGCCGGTCCGGGCTGAAGGTCAATCTCGCCGAGGGCTCGCTCGACCTCGAGGGCGACGAGAAGATCCTCCTCGTGGATTTCGACGTCGAACAGAGCTTCGGCCACGAGGCGGGCGGCTCGGGGCAGTGGGTGATGCATCCGGTGATCAACGGCGGCGAGATCGGCGTCACGGGTGGAATCGACGTGTCGGCCCGGCTGGCCGACGGCGTGACGCTCGATCTCGCCACGGTGAACGCCTCACTCACCGACGCGAGCGATGTCGCGGTAGGCACGCCGGTGGCACTGACCGACACCGACGGCGATGGAGTGTTCGAGGCAGGCTTCGACTTCGTCGCACCGGGGAGCTACAAGGTGCTGCTGACTCCCGCGGCAGGGACACTGACCACCGATCCCGTGGGCCCGCACGCCGTCTCGGTCACGTCGGGCGGCACTCAGAGCGTGGATTTCACGGTCACCGCGGTGAACTAAGCAAGCCACCGCAGCCGAAGCCATTCCCTCGGAACGGAAAAGCACGAAGGGCGCACACCGGCCCTTCGTGCTTTTCTCATTCGGGAGACCGCTCAATCGCCGATCTGCCGCGGTCCCCGATCCAGCGCGTACACCCTCACCTGCTCGAGCCCCGTGTCGCCATCGCGCGCGACGCCAAGGACGTAGTCGGCACCGATGTCGGTGATCCGGAAACCTCCCGGGAGCGGGACCTGCCCGAGGAGCCGCCCTTCCCGGTCGAAGACGTCGGCGTAGCCGGCATCGCTCTCGAGCACCCGTGGGCCCTCGACCCAGAGCGCACCCTCCGCATCGACCGACAAGCGGGCAAAGGCCGGCTTGAGTGCTGCAACCGGTGCATTGGCCCACTTCGCCTTAATCTGCTCCCGGAAACGCGGATCGGCCTCTCCCAGCTCGTGTTCGCGAAGGCGGGCAACCTCCTCTTCCGCAACGGGCTCGCGCTCGATCGGGCGCCTCAGGCTGCGCTCGAGTCCGCCGTCGGGCCGGAAGACCTGGATCAGGTAGCGCTCCGGGTTGCCGACGAAGATCCGGTTCGCTCCGGCCACCACCCGGGTGGACAGTCCAAAGGGCACGAGACTGAACGTGACGAAGCGGTTGGCGCCTTCCCCGCCCCGGCTGATGTACATCTCGGTGGCAGGAAAGCGGCCGATCGAGTCGGCGATGGAATCGACGCCGGAAGCAAGGCGAAGGAGGGTAAGCGAATCGCGCCGGACCCCTGCCTCGCCCTCGCCGCTGAAGACCTGGGCCGTGGCGACCCAGGATCCGTCCGTGAGCCGGGCCAGCGGCTGGAGGAATGCGCCGTCGAGTGCCGCACGGAGTCCGGTCGAGCGCAGCAGCGTGCCGTCAGGCGCGACACTCGTGAAGCGACGGAGCAGGTAGTCGTAGACGTGCAGCGTATCGCCGGGCGAGCGATCGAGTGTTTCCATGGCCCGGAATTCCCCGGGGCCGTCGCCGCTGCGGCCGACCGTACGCAAGTGGCGCCCCGCGCGATCGTAGAACCGGAGCTCGGAGGTGCCGTTGTTGATGAGCGCGATCCTTCCATCGCTCAGGCGGACCGCATCGCTCACCTGGAGCAGGTCGTACGCCGGCTCCGCGTCCTCCTCCCCGCCGATCCGCAGTGCCGGAACGGAATCGAGCCGCCACGCTTCGCCCGCCTCCCAGGCGGCCGAGTGGCTTTCGACGATGCGCACGCCGGCACTGTCGGTGAGGATGGCCGTCTGGCGCGCGCCGGCATCGGTACAGGCCGCGGCAAGGACCACGGCGATGGCGAAGGGACGCTGCGGACAAGGGTGGGACGGCATTCCGGGTCTCCTGTCGTGGTGCGCGTGCGTGGCCACACAGGAGGATGCGCCGCGGAACCCGCGGGTCGCTGCGCTGGCGGATCTCCGCCCGATCAGAACTCGCCGATGAAGCCGATCTCGGGCACCAGCCGCTGGCCGAACGTCTCCTCGACCCGCGCCTGAGCGAGGGCGATGAGCGCGCGCACGTCGGCCGCCGTGGCGCCGCCAAGATTCACGATGATGTTCGCGTGGAGGTGCGAGATCTGCGCGCCGCCGATCTGCGTCCCCTTGAGTCCGCACTGATCGACCAGGCGGCCGGCGCCGACGCCCTCGATCTTCCGGAAGATCGAGCCGGCGCTCGGGTGCACGTGCAGCCACGGGTGCCGCGCGCCGCGCCAGCTCAGGTTCTCCTGGTGAATGCGATAGAGACGGGCGGGATCCGCCTGCTCGAGCCGGAAGGTGGCAGCCAGCACGTAGTCGGCGCGGTGATGGAACACGCTGTCATCGTAGCCGAATTTCACGTAGTCGGCGCTCACCGTCCCGCGCACGCCCTCGGCCGACAGGATCTCGCACGACTCGAAGACTTCGGCGATGAACATCGTCCGCTCCCGCTCGGGCGCCGGCGAGAGGAAGTGGAGGTTCTGCCAGATGGCGCCGCCGACGGTGCTCGGGATGCCGATGTAGTGCTCGAGACCCGACCACCCGAGCCGCGCGGATTCGAGCACGAGGTCCTGGACGATGGCCCCGCTCTCCGCGCGAAGGAGGCCGCCGGAGGTCCACGCGTGTGCCGTGGCGGCGTTGCGGATCACGAGACCGCGGAATCCCCCGTCTCCGACCAGGATGTTGGCGCCGAGGCCGAGCACGAAGAACGGCATGCCGGCATCGCGGGCCGCGGTGATCGCGCCAGCGAGGTCTCCGGCGCTCGTCGCGGTGTAGAGGAGGTCCGCGGGACCCCCGATGCGGAACGTCGTGAGCGGGGCGAGGGGCGCGTCCTGCTCGAGCCGGGCGCGGTCGAGGCCGTGCTTGCGGAGGTTGAGCTTCATATGGGGCGGAATAATTGGGGGAATCGGGAGGAGATGGAAGGGAGTTGCACCGCGGCCTTTCTTCGGGGACTGCGAGCTTGCGGGCCCGTGGCAAATTTCCTATATCCGGAGAGCATTCCACGCCCGGCTTCCCGACCGCGCAGTCTGCCGACTTCGTTCCGCAGTTCCGAGACCTTCCCGAAAGGACCACCCTCCTCCAGAGAGACCCCGATGCGGTTCATTCATACCATTGCAGCGCTCGCACTGGCGGCAACGATTGCCGCGTGCGCCGACAGCGCTGAGCCGTCTGCCGACAACGACCTCGCGTTCAACACCTCTTCGACCACCAATCCGGGCACCGCCCGGCACCTCGTCAAGTTCGGCACCAACCCCGGGGCCGACTTCGCCGAGCAAGTCGCGGCGCTCGGCGGACACATCGAGTGGGCGGGCGCAGGGCTCGCCGCGCTCAGCGGTCTCGATGAAAGCGACCGGAGCGTGCTGGCCACGCGCAGCGACGTGTCGCTCATCATCGATGACCCCGCGATCGCGATCGACCTCCCGCTTGCCGCCACGACGCCCGAGGCGGTGCTGGCCGAGGAGCCGCAGAGCCCCGCTGCACCCCAGACGGCGTTCTTCTTTGCGCGGCAATGGCACCTCCGGGCGGTCGGAGCCCATACGGCCTGGGCAGCCGGGAAGCTCGGGTCGAGCGCCGTATCCGCCTACATCCTCGATACGGGCATCGACTACACACACGCCGACCTCAATGGACTGGTCAACCTGAGCAAGTCGGTCGATCTCCTCGGCACCTTCAACGTGCCGGTCACGGTCGGAGGGGTGTCAACCACGGTACCGTTCACCGAGGCGGACACCGTCCAGAAGTACTTCCCCGGCCGGCACCCCTCGACGGACCTGTTCTATCACGGAACCCACGTCGCCGCGACCGTGAGCAGCAATGCGCTGGCGGCAGCCGGGGTCACGTCGCAGACGCGGCTCGTGGCCGTGAAGGTCTGCGCGTACCTCAACACCTGTCCGCTGAGCTCGGTACTGCAGGGCGTGATCTACGCAGCGGACAACGGCGCCGACGTCGTGAACATGAGTCTGGGCGGCGGCTTCGCCAAGGCGGGGAACGGGACGTACGTGGGGCTGATCAACGACGTCTTCAACTATGCCGCTTCGAAGGGGACGACCGTCGTCGTCGCTGCCGGGAATGCAGGCGCCGACCTCGACCGGAACCGCAACGTCTACTCGACATACTGCAACGCACCCGGCGTGATCTGTGTCTCGGCCACCGGCCCCACCGCGTCCGCCGGAGTCAACGGACCGTGGACCAACGTCGATGCGATCACCTCCTACTCCAACTTCGGCAGGTCGGCAATCGATCTGGCAGCGCCGGGCGGAACCAATGCAGGACCCGTCTGGGCTGCCTGCTCCCGGACGAGCCTCCTGGTCCCGATCTGCCAGACGGGCACCTTCATCGTCGGCCTCGGTGGCACCAGCATGGCATCGCCGCACGTGGCGGCAACCGCCGCAATGCTGATTCCGTCCGTCGGCCGGAACCCCGTGGCCGTGCACGACCGCCTCAAGGACACGGCCGACGATCTGGGACAATCCGGCACCGATCCGCTGTACGGCAAGGGACGGCTCAACGTGGCACGCGCCACAGGGGCTGTCCCCTGATTCAACCGCGCGCGACCGGGATGGAGTGCGAAGGCCGCCGCCACTCGCTGGCGGCGGTTTTCCTTTCCGGCAGCAGGAAGCGCGGGAAGCGTGATGCCGGGCACCGCCCCGCGGCGCAGGCTGCCGCTACCGTGACCGATGGCCGAACCGCGACACCGCGTCTTCCTCCTCTCGCCGGCGCATTGCGGCGGCAAGCGCGCGCAGGTGCTCCTGAACGAGCGGGCCGCCTTTCCGCTGGCGGTGCGCCTGCGGTCTCCCGATGGCGTGTCGATCGGTGAGGCGTTCAGCTTCCTGAGCGGACTCTACTTCCGCGGGAAGCTTGCCTACGCCGAGCACTTTGCGCGGCCGCCGGCGGGACGCGCCGGCGCATTCGTGATCACGGCGAACCGCGGGCTGCTGCCGGCCCGCACAGTGGTGACCTTGCGGGACCTCCGCGAGTTCGGCACGGTGGATATCCGCGCCGACGACGAGCGATACCGGCAACCGCTGGCGCGCGATGCCGCGAAGATCGCGGGCGAGGCCGACACGTCGGTTGTGCTCCTGGGCAGCGTCGCGACGGGGAAGTACGTGGATGTGCTGCTCGGCATCTTCGGGGAGCGGCTCCTCTTTCCGAGCCAGTTCGTCGGCCGGGGGGACATGAGCCGGGGAGCCCTGCTCCTGCGCGCCGCGCGCGAGGGCACGGAGCTCGACTACCAGCCGGTTGCCGGAGCCGTTCGCCGCGGCCCCCGCGCCGCGCGCATCGGAGAGCGTTGATGGCGATCAAGAAGAAGGCGTCGGTGAGCCGAGGCGGCGCACGACCCGTCAAGAAGGGCCCGGGGCGTGTGCCACGGCTGCGGCGCACCGGCGCAGGGCCGGTGCCGCAGGTCGAAATTCCACGGAGCGTGAACGACGCCACGCTGCGGATCGACGGCAAGGACCTCGAGGTCACGAACCTCGACAAGGTCTTCTGGCCCGACGAGGGCTACACGAAGCGGGACCTGCTGCAGTACTACGCGGACGTGGCCCACGCGATCCTGCCCCACCTCAGGGACCGGGCGATCACGATGAAGCGGTACCCGCACGGCATCACCGGCGAGTTCTTCTTCATGAAGCGCGCGCCCGAGCATCGTCCCGCCTGGATCGAGACCTGCTCGATCATGCACAAGTCGAAGAGCCTGATCGCCTTTCCGCTGGCGCAGGACGTTCCGTCGCTGCTCTGGCT
>JBLNHD010000159.1:0-11292 GCA_050268825.1 Gemmatimonadota bacterium | reverse complement strand
CTCGCGCAGGTTCAGGTAGCGGCGCAGCGCGAGCACGGCCCGCGACCCGATCGGCACGATCCGCTCCTTCCGCCCCTTGCCGCGCACGCGGGCCTGATCCGAAAGAAGGTCCACCGATTCGAGCGAAAGGCCCGCCAGCTCCGAAAGGCGCATGCCGGTCGAGTAGAAGAGCTCGAGCATCGCGAGGTCGCGCACCGGCTGGAACTCGTCGAGCTTTGCGCGCTCCTCCGCCCACGCGAAGAGCTGTTCCGTCTGCCCGCGCTCCATGTGGGTGGGCAGGCGCTTGTCGAGCTTCGGCACTCGCGCCGCCTTCGCGACGTTGTTCGGCACGCCGTGGTGTTCCTGCAGGTAGCGATAGAGGCTCCGCACGGCGCTCAGCGCGCGCGCCGCCGAGCGTTTCGACAGCCCGCGGCGCTGCATCTCGCCCAGGAAGCCGCGCAGGCCGAGGCGATCGACCGTGGTCCACGTCCACGCGCCGTAGTGCCGCCCGCAGAACTCCGCGAAGGCCTCGAGGTCGCGCCGGTAGGCGGTGACGGTGTGCGGCGACTGCTGCCGCTCGTCGGCGAGGTGGCGCAGGAACTCCTGCGCCTCGCGTGGCAGGGCCCGTGGCTCGGGAGAGGGAGTGCTCACAGTTCGCGTATCCAGGCCTGCAGGTCGCCGAGTGCGATCTCGGCCATCGCTTCCTTCCGGTCCGCCTTGCTCAGCCGCTTCCCCTTCGCGTCCTTCCGTCCTTCGGCCCTTGCATCCACCTCGACCAGCCCGAAATTCGCATTCATCGGCTGAAAGTGCTTCGGATCCGCCTCGCGCAGATAGCGGTAGAGTGCGCCCAGCATCGTCGTCGGCGGCGGCACCCGCGCATCCTTTCCCGTCAGTCGCCGAGCGAGATTGATCCCCGCGAGGAGGCCGGTACCGAGCGACTCGGTATATCCCTCGACGCCCGTGAGCTGGCCTGCGAAGAAGAGGCGGTCGTCGTCGCGCGCCGTGAGCGCGGGACCGAGCGCCGCCGGGCTGTTGAGGTACGCGTTCCGGTGAATGCTGCCGAACCGGAGGAACTCCGCCTCTCCCAAACCCGGAATCATCGAGAAGACACGCTTCTGCTCGGGGATGCGCAGCCGCGTCTGGAACCCGACGAGGTTCCACATGCGGCCGGCCCGGTCCTCGCGGCGGAGCTGCACCACCGCATGCGGCTCGCGCCCCGACCGCGGATCCGGCAGACCCACCGGCTTCATCGGCCCGAAGCGCGGTGTTTCCCGGCCGCGCCGCGCCATTTCCTCGATCGGGAGACACCCCTCGAAGTAGGGCACCTGATCGAAGTCATGGCCCGAGTACTGGTCTGCCGCCGAGAGGGCGTCGATGAACGCCTCGTACTCCTCGCGCGACATGGGGCAGTTGAGGTAGTCGTCGCCATCGCCCTTGCCATACCGGGAGAGCGCGTAGACCCGCTCCTGATCGAGCGAGTCGGCGGAGACGATCGGCGCGATGGCATCGTAGAAGGCGAGCGCGCCGGTCCCGAGGCGCTGCGAGATGGCAGCGGCGAGGCGGTCCGACGTGAGCGGGCCGGTCGCGACGACACCGGGAGACGGCAGCGCTTCGACCTCCTCGCGGACGACCGTGATGCGCGGGTGCGCGTGGATGCGGTCGTGCACGAGGCGCGAGAAGACCTCCCGGTCCACCGCGAGCGCCGTGCCCCCGGGAACCCGCGCCTCGTCCGCGCACGGCAGGAGGAGACTGCCGAGGGCGCGGAGCTCGGCCTTGAGCAGGCCGTGGGCGTTGCCGGTGTCGGTCGACTTGAACGTGTTGCTGCAGACGAGCTCGGCGAGCCGGTCCGTCTGATGCGCCGGCGTCCGGACGACGGGGCGCATCTCGTAGAGCGTGACCTCGATCCCGCGCTCCGCGAGCGCCCAGGCGGCCTCCGAGCCGGCGAGACCGCCGCCGACTACCGACGCCTTCACGCCAGCGCCGCCTCCTCGGGCTCGGACACGATGATGCGGTTGCCGCACTTCATGCAGGTGCGCGTCTCGCCTTCGGCGCGGGTCTTCTTCTGCTCCATGCCCACCCACCCGCACTCCGGGCAGGTCTCGGCCACCGGCTTGTTCCAGGTCGAGAAGTCGCACGCCGGGTAGTTGAGGCAGCCCCAGAACGACTTCCCCTTCTTGGTGCGCCGCTCCGCCAGGTCGCCGCCGTCCTTCGGGCACTTGATCCCGAGCGGGATCGAGCGCGTGCCTTTGCACTCGGGGTAGCGCGTGCACGCCAGGAACTCGCCGAAGCGCCCGGTCTTGATGACCATTGCGGCACCGCAGAGATGGCACTTCTCGTCGCTCGGGCGGTCGGGGGCCCGCTCCTTCTTGAGCGACTTCACGTAATCGCAGTTCTCCTTGTACCGGACGCATGCGAGGTACGGACCGAAGCGTCCCGTGCGCAGCTCGATCGCCGAGCCGCACCGCGGGCACTTCTCCTGTGCGAGCTTGGCGGAGTCGAGCCCGTGCGCCTCTGCCACGAGCGCATTGAGGTCCACCGACTCGAGGGCGCTCGTGAACGGGCCGTAGAAGTCCCGCAGGACCTCCTGCCACTCCTTCCCGTCCTCCTCGATCTGGTCGAGCTCCTCCTCCATCCGCGAGGTGAAGGCGACGTTGAAGATGTCGGGGAAGTTCCGGACCATCATCGTCTCGACCATCTCGCCGAGCTCGGTCGGGAAGAAGCGCCGCTGGTCCACGCGCACGTACTCTCTCGCGGTGAGCGTCGAGATGATGGCACTGTAGGTGGACGGGCGCCCGATGCCGAGGCGCTCGAGCTCCTTCACGAGGCTCGCCTCCGAGTACCGCGGCGGCGGCTCGGTGAAGTGCTGCGACGGGGTCAGCTCGCGCACCTCGACCGTGTCGCCCTGTGCGAGCGCGGGGATGGGCGGAAGGTCCTCGACGCTCTTCCCTTCCTCGGCTTCGCGGCCTTCCGAGTAGAGCACGTGGTAGCCGTCGAAGATCAGGACCGATCCGGTGGCGCGGAAGAGATACCGGCCGAGGTCGAAGTCCACGATCGTCATGTCGTAGACCGCGGGCGTCATCTGGGAGGCGACGAAGCGCTGCCA
Source organism: Gemmatimonadota bacterium (assembly GCA_050268825.1). Taxonomy (GTDB): domain Bacteria; phylum Gemmatimonadota; class Gemmatimonadetes; order Gemmatimonadales; family GWC2-71-9; genus CAMLLJ01. The sequence continues at coordinate 8,210 of JBLNHD010000159.1, read as the reverse complement.
GATGAGCTGGTAGAGCCGGTACTGGTCCGGCTCGAGGTAGCGCTGCAGCTGCTCGGGGCGGCGCAGCACGTCGGTGGGCCGCACCGCCTCGTGCGCGTCCTGGGTGCGCACCGACTTCCGCGTCGAGTACGCGTTCGGCGCCTCCGGGAGGTAGCGCTTGTCGTACTGCCTGCCGATGAATTCGCGCACCGAGGCAATGGCGCTGTCGGACACGCGCACCGAGTCGGTACGCATGTAGGTGATGAGGCCGGTGGGCCCGTCCTCGCCGATATCGATGCCCTCGTAGAGATCCTGCGCCGCGCGCATCGTCCGGCGGCTGGAAAAGCCGAGCTTCTTCGCGGCTTCCTGCTGCAGCGTGCTGGTGGTGAACGGCGCCCCCGGCTTCTTGCGCCGCTGCTTCTTCTCGACCGACGACACCACGAACGGGGTGGCGCGCACCGCATCGACGACCGCCTGGGCCGCTGCCGCATCGGGCAGCACCGGCTTGTGGCCGTCCACCTTGTGGAGCGACGCCTCGAACTCCTGGCCGGCAAAGGCGCAGAGCGCCTCGATCGTCCAGTACTCCGTCGGCGTGAACGCGCGGATCTCGCGCTCGCGCTCCACCAGGAGCCGGAGCGCCACGGTCTGCACCCGGCCGGCGGAGAGGCCCGTCTTGATCGTCTTCCAGAGGATCGGGCTCGCCTTGTAGCCGACGAGGCGGTCGAGGATGCGCCGCGCCTGCTGCGCATCGACCTTGTTCTGGTCGATCTGGCCCGGCTGCGCCATCGCCTCGCGGATGGCGTCCCTGGTGATCTCGTGGAAGAGGATGCGCTCCGTCGGCACGGCATTGCCGATCTGCTCGGCGACGTGCCAGGCGATGGCCTCGCCCTCACGGTCGGGGTCGGTGGCGAGATAGACGTGGCTCGCGGCGCGTGCCGCCTTCTTGATGTCCGAGAGCGTCTGCGTCTTACCCTTGATGGTCACGTACTCGGGGGTGAAGCGCCGGCCGTCCCCTTCGATCTCGACGCCGAGCTTCCGCGTGGGGAGGTCGCGCACGTGGCCCACGGTGGCGCGGACCGAGTAGCCCGAGCCGAGGTACTTGCCGATTGTCTTCGCCTTGGTGGGCGACTCGACGATCACGAGCGCATCCCCCGCGCGGATCCCGGCGCCGTTCGCCGAGGCGCGAGCCCGGGATTTGGTGGCCCGCTTGGCCGCCTTGCGGGCGGGCTTGGCCTTGGCGGTCTTCCCGGCGGTCGGCTTGGCTGCTTTGGCGCGCGTCTTCTTCGTTGCCATGAATGCAATCTGCCCCCGCGGGGGCTATCGAGGTCCAATGAATTGGGGTAGCAAGAAAACGCACACGCCCCGCCATTGGCAAGGACGACCACCCAAAGTCTTTGCTACGTAAGCGCTTACCAACCCGCGTAGTGGCGGGCCATGGTCGCGATGGCGGTGGCGGCTTCCGTCGGAGGGCCCTCGTTCATCACTTCAGCGTCTGCGCGAAGGTAGTACGGTTCGCGCTCCTTGAGGATGGCGCGCATCCGTTCCAGGGGGCTGGGCCCCGTGAGCAGCGGCCGCACCTCCCCGCTCGCGGCGCGGCCGGCGGCCACGGCCGGCGGAACCTTCACATAGATAAGGAAAGCGGCCGGACGCACCGATTCGAGAGCACCCGGCTGCGCGGCCCAGCCGCCGCCCGGCACGATCACCGCGGCCGGTCCGGCCAGCGCCGCCGCCACAGCCTCGCGCTCGAGCTCGCGGAAGCGGGCTTCGCCGAGCTCTCCGAAGATGCGCTCCACGGGCATCTGCATCCGACGCACGAGGATCGCGTCGATATCGTGGAGTGGAGCCGAGAGCAGTGCCGCCGCGTCTGCGCCGACGACGCTCTTCCCGGCACCCGGCAGCCCCACGAGCACGATGTGGCGCATCAGTCGTGACTTGCGGGCTGTGCCCGCTCCGCGCGCCAGCGTGCCCCCGCCGCGGCCAGGTACCCCTCGACGTTCCGCCGCATCTCGCCGAGAGAATCGCCGCCGAACTTCTCGAGCATCGCATCGGCCAGCACGAGCGCGGCGAGCGCTTCCGCGATCACGCCCATGGCCGGCACGGCCGTGACGTCCGATCGCTCGCTCTGCGCCGCGGCCGGCGCGCCCGTGCGCAGGTCCACCGTTGGCAGCGGCGTCATGAGCGTGGAGATCGGCTTCATCGCCACCCGGAGCACGAGCGGCTCCCCGGTCGTCATGCCGCCCTCGAGGCCGCCGGCGTTGTTCGACCGCCGGCGGAACGCGGTGCGCACGTCGCCGGCGTCCTCACCGGGATCGATCGGGTCGTGCACCGCGGAGCCTGGCCGGCGCGCCGCGTCGAAGCCGAGCCCGATCTCGACGCCCTTCACGGCCGGGATCGACATGAGGAGCCCCGCCAGCCGCGCATCCAGCTTCCGGTCCCAGCTCACGTGACTGCCCAGGCCGGGCACGAGGTTGCGCACAACGACCTCGACGATCCCACCGAGCGTATCGCCGGCGGCCTTGGCCGCGTCCACGCGCGCGATCATGGCGCGCTCCGCCTCCGGATCGAGACAGCGCACGGGCGAGCGGTCGGCCGCCTCGTCGAGCGGCGCGGGGAGCGCGTCGGGGCGCGCGGCGGCGATCTCGCCGAGCGCCACGACGTGGCTTCCCACCTCCACGCCGAACTCGTCGAGGAGCCGGCGGGCCAGGGCGCCGGCAGCCACCCGGGCCGCCGTCTCGCGCGCGCTCGCGCGCTCGAGGATGTCCCGCGCATCGAGGCGGTCGTACTTGAGCACGCCGACCAGGTCCGCGTGGCCCGGGCGCGGGCGAGCGACCCGGCGGCGGCGGTGCGGCTCCTCGCCCGCTTCGGGCGCCATCACGTCGGCCCAATTGTCCCAGTCGCGATTCCGGATGAGCATCGCGACCGGCGAGCCGAGCGTCTCGCCGGCCCGGACCCCGGCCATCCATTCGATTCGGTCCTGCTCGATCTTCATCCGGGCGCCGCGGCCATACCCCTGCATCCGGCGCGCGAGCTCCCGATCCACCCAGGCCGCGGAGACGGGAAGCCCGGCCGGGAGGCCCTCGACGAGTGCGACGAGGCCCGGGCCATGCGACTCCCCCGCCGTGGCGAAGGTGAGGTGCATTCATCCTCCTCGATATAAAAGCAGACGAGCCCGGACTCGCCGGGCTCGCTGCTTCGGGAGCTCAGGGACTCACGGCGTCGTGACGCCGTCGTCCACGATCCGCGGCGTGACCAAGATAATCAGGTCACGGCGGCTCTCGTCGTCCGAGCTGTAGCTGAACATCTTGCCGATCACCGGGAGGCCCGAGAGCAGCGGGATGCCGCTCCGGCTCCGGGTCACGGTGGTCACCGTGAGCCCGCCGATGACGCTCGTCTCGCCGTCGTTCACGAGGAGCTGGTTGGTGGCCTGCTGCTTCTGGATCGTGAAGCCGAGGTCCGCAGCGGCCAGCGTCTGCACGCTCGAGCGCTCGGTCTTCAGGTTCATCAGGATCTGGCGGTTGTTGGTGACGTGCGGCGTCACGGTCAGGCGGATACCCGTCTCCTTGAACTGCACCGTGGAGCGCGGGGTACCGGTGCCCGAGCCGGCCTGGCTGCTCGCGTCGACCACGCGGAGCGGGATCTCGTCACCGACGAGGATGTCCGCCTGCTGGTTGTCGAGCGTGGTGATGAGCGGCTCGGCCTGCACGTCGGAGAGCTCGACGCGCTCGAGTGCCTGGAGGAAGCTCGTCAGCGAGAAGCCGCCGATGGCCGTCGAGAAGACGAGGTCGAGGGCCGACCCGGTGATGTTCGCGTCGGCATTGGCGATGCCGGAGAGCGAGTTGCCGCCGAGGTCGATGATGTTCTCGTTGGCCTCGTACGACTCGCCGGTCGGCGTGTTGCGCTGCACCAGCTTGTTGAAGAACTGCGAGCGGCTGCCGAGATCGTACTTGAGGCCCAGCTGCTCGAGGTTCCGGCGGTCGACGAAGATGATCTTCGCCTGGATGGACACCTGCGGGGTGCGCAGGTCCATGCCGGAGACGAAGTCCACGACGCCCTGGATGCGGCTCCGCGTGTCGGTGATGACCAGCGCGTTGGAGCTCGTGGCCGCGACCACGCGACCGCGGTTCTTGGTGACGACGCTCTCGACCACCTTCACCAGCGAGTCGGCCTGCTTGTAGTTGAGGCGGACGGTGCGGGTCTCGAGCGGCTCGAGCGAGTCGAGCGCGGCCAGCGTCGCCGGCGCGTCCACGCGGATGATGCCGCCCGTCATTTCCTGCGCGGTCAGGCCCTGGGCCGCGAGAATCGCGGCGAAGGCCTCCGGCCAGGGCTGGTTGCGGATCTCGGCCGTGACCTCACCCGTGATGCCCTTGCCGAGAATGATGTTCCGTCCGCTGAACGCCGCGAAGCCGGTCACCACGTCCGCGATGCTCGCGCGGTCCCAGCTCACGGTGATCCGTGGCTCGTCCCGCGAGAGCGTCGAGTTGAGCACCGGCGACGGCGCCTCGGCGCGCACCGGGATGGCGCGGACCGGCGGGGCCTCGGCGGCGGGCTCGGGCAGTGCCGCGAGCACGGAGGCCGCGGGGGCGGCCGGGATCGGCGCCACGTCGGAGCTCCAGCTCAGGAACGTCCGCTCGCTCCCGAAGGAGACGCGGATCGACTCGCCGTCGCGATCGACGCTGTAGTCCTTCAGCGCGTCGAAGTCCACGACCACGCGGACCACGTCCGGCTGGTACTGGCTGTAGCGGATGTTGCGCACGCCGCCGCGGACCACCCCGTCGTAGCGGACGCTGGCCGCGCTCAGCTGCGCGCCGCTCACGTCGAGCACGAGGCGATCGGGATTCCGGAGGACGAAATCCTTCACCTCCACGGCTCCGCGCACCGCGATCACGACTTCGGCGCGGCCGGGCGCCGGCTGCACGCTGACGCCGGTCACTTCGCCGTCCTGGAGGGCGGCGCTCGCGGTTCCGGCCGTCGCGAGTACGGCCGCCGCCGCGATCATCGAACGAATCAGCGCCTTCATGGCGTCATGTCCTCCTGCTTGCGCAGCGAGAGAGTTTCCTGCCGCTCGTACCCGAAGTCCTCGATCCGGAACACCACATCCTTGGCGGCGATCTCCACCACCTGCATCCGGCCGAGCTGGTCACCGACGTGGAGCTTGTACCGCTTTCCGGAATCCTTCTCGCGCAGCACCGCGACGCTGTTCTCGTCGCTGGCCACGTCGAGGTAGATGCCGACGAGCTGCAGGTTGCTCAGCTCGGGTCCCGTGGCCTTGAGGTCGATGAGCGACGCGAACGGGTCGCGGGCGCCACCGCCGTAGGCGAACGACTCGCGCAGGACGGAGTTCTCGTCCGGGGCCACCGGCTGGGCCGCCGCGCCGGCCATGGCCACCTGGACCGGCTGGCCGGTGGTGTCGGCTGCGCGCGCCTTGCGGATGCTGTCGGAGCGCGCACGAGCCGCCGTGAGCGCCGCGGACTGGGCCTGGTCGGCCGCGTCGTCGCCGGTGTCGCCGCTGCAGGCCGCGCTGAACGCGGCGAGCGCAAGCAGACAGGCGTTCAGATGATTACGTGCCACTGGCCTCTCCTTCCGCGCCTGCGGACTTGACGTACGTCCGGATCTGGAACTTCGCCTCGAGCAGGGATCCGCTCGTGTCTCCGAGTGCCTTGGCCGCGACCTGGTTCGCGGCGGCGACCTGCACGCTCTGCGGCACGATGATGCGCTGCAGGCTCGCCACGTCCGAGAGGAACTCGCCGATCTGGTCGTAGCGGCCGAGCACCGTGATGGAGTAGCGGTAGGTATTGAAGGGCACCGGGCCACCCTCGACCGGCGACGGCACCACCTGGGCCAGGTTCACGCCGCGCAGCTTGGCGCGCGTGGACATGTCGTCGAGGAGGTTCGGCACTTCGTTGCTCTCCGGGACGAGGCGGCGCAGGAGCGCGAGGCTCGCGCGGTGCTCGTCGAGCTTCCGGCGCAGGTCCTCGGCCGTGCCCTTGGCCAGCTCCTTCTTGGCGCTGTCGATCTGCGCCTCGAGCGTCCCGAGCGTGTCCCGCTTGGCGGCGACTTCGACCTTGTCCGCCTGGACGCCCTGAATGCCGAGACTCGACACGACCGTCCCCGTGTACCCCATGTAGCCGACGAGCCCGGCAACGAGGATGAGGAGGATCGGCGTGGACTTCTCGTTCGAGATGGCCATCGGTTACCTCACCGACTCGCTGAGGGGCACCGTCCGGATGTAGGCGGAGTCGGCCCGGGTGAACGTTGCGCGGATCGTGAATGCCGTGACCGGACGCTCCTTCTCGACGACCGTCTTCGCCTCGACCGCCATGACCTCCTCGATCCAGGGCGACGACTCGAGCTGCCGGAGGAACCGGGTGTACGCCTGCATGTCCACCGTGCGGCCTTCGACGCGGAACTGCAGCGCCGGCGGCATCGTGTCGGCGGCCGTCGTGTCGGTGACGGCGGTGTTGACGACGGTGTTGGCCTCGACGGCGACGTTGGTGAGCCAGGTGTAGGCCGGCAGGGCCCGCGCGATCTCGTCGAGGATGTGCGGCCAGACGTACCGGTCGCCGTCCACCGAGCGGATCACGCCGATCTGCGCGACGAGCGAGTCGCGGATCAGCTCCTGCTTCCGCTTCTGCGCGAGGAAGGTCTTGAAGCGCGTGTGCTCGGCGCGGGCCTGCTCGATCCGCGGCTCGAGGGCGCTGAGCTCCCGCTTCGTCATGAACATGCTGACGGCGAGGAAGCCGGCCACGATCACCCAGGCGGCGGCCGCACCGATGAGGAGCGGGTCCTTGACCCGGGTGCCGAGGGCGCGGAAGCGCTCGCCGACATCCTTGAGCGGATTGCCCGCGCGCTTGCGCTTCTGGCCGGGGCGGAGATTGATGGTAATCATCTGACGTCGGTTCCCTTGGTCGGGGTCACGCCGCGGACCGCAGCGCCAGGCCGATCGGGAGCATCAGCAGGGGAGCGATCTCGTCGCGCTCCACCATGTCGAAGACTCCCTCGGCGACCGTGAGGCGCTGGATCGGATTGGCCTGCTGCACCGGCAGGCGGAGCCGGTCGGCCAGGATCTTGTTGAGGCCCGGAATCCGCGAGCCCCCGCCGGTGGTGAAGAGGCGGGACACTCCGCCGGCCGAGCGGCTGGCCGACTGGAGGAACGCCGCGGCGCGCTCGATGCCCACCGCCAGCTCCTCGCCACGGTTCTCGAGGAAGGGGAGGAGGAGCGGGTCGGTCTCGAACGCCTGGAGCATCCGCTCCGCCTCCTCCGCCGAGAGACCACGCTCGCGCTGCAGGTCCTCGCGGAAGCGGCGCGTGCCGATCGAGATGTCGCGGGTGAGGACGGGAACGCCGTCGTCGAGAATGTTCACGTTCGTCGTCTCATGCCCGATGTTGACCAGGCCGACGACGCCGCGCATGGCATCGGGATGATTGACTTCGAAGGCGTTGTGGAGCGCGAACGCGTCCACGTCGATGATGGACGGTTCGAGCCCGACGTCCCGGAGGAGCGCGAGCTTCGTCTCCACCAGCTCGCGCTTGGCGGCAACGAGGAGCACCGTCATCTGGAGGCCGTCGGCGTCCGGATCGAGGATCTGGAAGTCGAGCTCGACGTTGTCCATGTCGAACGGCACGTGCTGCTCGGCTTCCCAGCGGATGACCTCGCGGGCCTCCGCTTCCTTCATCCGGTCCATCGCGATCTTCTTGATGATCACGTCGCGGCCGCCCACGGCGGTCACGACCTGCTTCGTCTTGATCCCGGACGAGGCCATCAGGCCGCGGACCGCATCGGCCACGATGCCCTTGTCCATCACTTCGCCTTCGACGATGGCGTCATCGACCACCTGGGTCGTGGCGACCTTGGTGAGGACCGGCTCGCCGGTGCCATGCGAGATCTGCACGAGCTTGATCAGCCCGCTGCCGATATCGAGGGCGACGGTGGTCTTCTTCCGACCGAACAGTGCCATAAGAACCAGGTCTGTGAAGGTGGCAGGCCAGCTACCGTAGATGACGACACGCCCAGGTGCAATCGGATTCCGCCCGTCCGGGGCGCCGCAAAACGCGTTGCCCCTTCCCCTTTTCCGCGCCCGATTGACAAGGATTGCAGCCCCTTGGGAGCAACCGATGTGCCATGCTGGCAACATGGCGCCGTAACTCCTTGCTGTCATTAGCGATACAGTCGCTGGCCGGGGGTGCAAAAGGGGGTGCCCGGCATGGCCGGGCACCCCCTTTCGCCACCTTTC
>JBLNHD010000158.1:0-8278 GCA_050268825.1 Gemmatimonadota bacterium | reverse complement strand
AACCAGCGGGGGGCGTGTACGGGGAACGCCGCCGTAGCTACATGCCGGCCGGACGAGTCGAAGACGAAGAGCTGCAGTCCATCGCTCGTCCTTGCGCGAACCCAGAGCCTCTCCGCAGCGTCGGGATCGATGGCCTCCAGGACTGGCTTGGTCGCCGGAATGAGTCCGAAATCTGGATCACCCTTTCCGATGCCACGCCCGAACTCCAGGACGGCCTCGATGGCGGAGTCGCGTTCGGCGGGCGTCACGGTGTCCGGGTGCGCGATCGCGGAGAGCGTACGGTATGGAATGGTGTCGCCGAGCCGGAATTCGGCGATGCTCAGGGTGCTGGTGTAGCCGCACCAGGCGCGGCCGCGAGGGTGGAAGTGGACATACTTGCTCGGCGCGAAGGGCACGCCGATCACGCCATTGCTGCGCTCGCTGTGGAACTCGTACCCCCTGAACGATTCGCCTTCGCATCGCGGCACGGCGATCGTATCAGTGGTGCCGTTCGCGAAGTCGGTGCGCCGGATGAAAGGCGTAAAGAGGGTGTCAACACGGATGCTCTGCAGGTCGTACAGGCGTCCTTCCGTGTCGACTCCGCCGCCCCACGTGTATCCTCTCGATTGAATCGTCAGCGCATGTGTCTCGGCGAGCACGCCCGCCGAGTCGAAGATCGTCACGCGTCTGGCGCGCGGATCGTAGACCCAGAGGCGATCGGACTGGTCGATGGCAATCCCGTTCGCGCCGCGGAACTCGCCTGGCCCGTCGCCCGAGCGCCCGATGGTCCGCACGAAGGTGCCGGTCGTGTCGAAGGTCCTGACCGACTGGTCCTGGCCCTCGAGCACGTAGATTCGTCCCTGCCCATCTACGGCGATGCCGCGAACCTGCGAAAAGCTCGCGGGACCCTCATCCGCACCGCCGACGGTGAGCTCGGGCACAAGCGTCCAGCTTGTGACGTCGTCGGGGGCGGCTTCCGATTCACCTCCACCGCAGGCAGCGCCGATGAGCGGGATCGCGAGGAGCGCCGCAACGCCCCAACGCGCTTGCTCGCGCGCGCTACTCATCGTCGAGTCGGCCGGTCTCTCGCGTTCCCGGCACGTCCGCCGCCCTCGGCTCCGGGATGTCGCGCCGCTGGAGGCGCATGCCGATCCCGGCGACGAAGGCAAGAACGATCGCTACCGCAAATCCGCCGACAGCCCACCCTATCATTTCGCCAGTCGAGCCGCCACCGGCGCGCCGCCAGAAGGCGAGGCCGAGGCCAAGCAGAATCCCTGCGATCACGGCGGTGGAGTACAGGCGGCGGTGCGTCATCGGTCGCTGCAGCTCCTGGAAGGAGGTCGGGGCACGTCGGAAAGAGTGCCTGTGTTAATGTAGGTGCTTCCCGCGTGCCCGCCACGCCAGCATACGGACTCACGGAGCACTCATGCGGCGCCCCCTGCCTGCCCTCTCGCTCACTGTCGTCCTCCTCGCCGGGTGCGAGCAGGGGGCGTCAGGCATCCGCGCCCAGTCGTCACCACCTCCCCCGCCACCCGCCGGAAGCCCCGACTCGTTGCTTGGCCTGTTCGTGCTCCCTCCCGATTCACTCCGGCGGCTGGAAACCCGTGAGCATGGCTACGAGGAATCGGCGGCGGTGATGTACGCGCTCGACGGCGGCTGGGTCCTCGTCGGCGTGCAGGACAGCGGCCGTGCCTGGCTGCGGCGCGACCTCGGCGAGGTCCTGCCGCTCGAGCGCCTGCTGCGCGAGCGCCTGACCTACCTCACCGAGACGTGGGACGGTACGCTCCGGTTCGCGCCCGATCCCTCGGCCGCACCGGAACGGCTCCCTCGGCACCGCGCCGGAGCGGAGGGGCCGCCCGTCCGCCTCCTCGGCACGCGGATGGTGAACGGAGCGCTGTGGCTCGAGGTCGAGGTGCTCGACCAGGTCTGCGAGGGCGGGGACCCGCGGCCTGTGGCGAAGGGGTGGCTCCGTGCGTGGCGCGAGGGGCTGCCGACGGTGTGGTTCTATTCGCGAGGATGCTGACAGCGCCGGTGCGCAGCTGCTTCAGACGCCGCCGATCGCCTGGATCGGGTCGAGCCGGGCCGCCTTTCGTGCCGGATACCACCCGAACACGATCCCGACGCCGATCGCGAACACGATGGCAAAGCCGATCCCCGGCAGGCTGAGCGGGATCACGAACTCCTTGCCGAAGCTCGTGCCGATGAGCTTCGTGATCATGATCAGCGCCACCCCGCCGCCCACCCCCGCGACGGATCCGATCAGCGCCAGCGTCAGCGACTCCGCCAGGAAGAGCTGCATGATGTCGCCATCGCTCGCGCCGAGCGCCTTGCGAATGCCGATCTCGCGCACGCGCTCGCGGACGCTGATGAGCAGCACGCTGAAGAGACCGATCCCGCCCACGACGAGGGTCACGCCGGCGATGGCGAACATGACGCCGTTCCAGCCGCCAAGAATGCCGTCGGCCATCGCGTAGTCGCTGAGCAGGTCCGCCGCTTCGTTCCGCAGGTCGAAGTCCTCGACGCCGCCGTGCCGCTGGCGGATCAGCGCCGTCCCCGCCTGCATTACGCTGGCGAACTCCGCGTCCTCGCGTGCCGTCACGATGATCTGGCTCACGCGGCCCCCGCCGAGGCGGTAGCGGGAGAGGTAGGTGTAGGGGACGTAGATCCGCCGCGCGACCCACGAGAAGTCCGCCGGAATGAACCCGATCGGCATGGGGGCGACCACGCCGACGACCGTGAACTCGACGTCCGCGATGCGGATCCGCCGCCCGACGGGATCAGCCCCGCCAAAGAGGTCGCGCGCGATCTCGTCGCCGATCACGGCCACGCGCGCCACGTGCATGACGTCGACCGGCGTGATGGCCCGGCCCGCGGTGATGCGAAGATTCCGGAGCTCGAGATAGCCCGCGTCGGCTCCCTCGACCTGCACGTTGCGCCGGTCGGCCGGCCCGGCCACGAGCTGCGAGCCGGCGAAGGCGCGCCCGTGCACCGACGCCACCCCCGGCACGGCGCGCAGCGCCTCGAGGTCCGCGATGCGCAGGCCGGTGTAGCGGCGCTCGGTCGCCGTCCGGGCATCGGCGCGCGCGCCCACATCGCGGAGCGCATAGCTCCGGGGAAAGCCGATGCTCCGGAGGTCGGCGTACGCCATCTCCTTGAGGCCGGTGGCGAGCGATGCCATCGAGACGAGCGAGGCCGCGCCGAAGACGATGCCCGAGAGGGTGAGGAGGGAGCGCAGCGGATGCGCGCGAATCTCGCGCCACGCGTCCGCGGCGAGCTCGAGCGCCTCGGCGGCCCTCATGCGGCGTCATCCATAGCGCAGCGCCTCCACCGGCGAAAGCCGCGCTGCACGGATCGCGGGATAGATCCCGGCCACGACGCCGACGGCGAGCGACGTGCCGATCGCGATCGTCGCCACCCCCGGCGTCACCACCGCCGGAATCTTCATGACGTAGCCGACGACACCGGTGAGCCCGGCACCGAGCGCCAGGCCGCTCGTGCCTCCGATGACGGTCACCACGAGCACTTCGGCGAGCACCTGGGCGAAGATGCCGGCCGACGTGGCGCCGAGCGCCATCCGGGTGCCGAACTCGCGCACGCGCTCGACAACACTGGCGAGCAGGATGTTGGCGATGACCACGCCGCCGGTTAACATCGAGACGACGCCCACCACGAGGAAGATGAAGTTGAAGAGCAGGAGGAACTGGCCCGAATCCTCGCCCGCATCGCCGCCGGAGGGCTCGATGTCGAAGTCCTCGACGCCGTGGCTGGCATACAGCAGAGACCGGATCTCCGATTCCGCGCGAGCCACGCCCGCGGCGGGATCGGCGCGCACCGTGAGGAAGGCGAGCGCATCGTCGGCGCTGTACTGGCGCACGGCCGTGGTGATCGGGACGTAGGCGCGCTCGTTCCGGTACTCGAGGGAATTCCCCGCCCACGGAGCGAAGCGGAACTCCTCGCGCTCGAGCACCCCGACGACGGTGTAGGCCTTCCCACCGATCGACACGACGGTCCCGAGCGCCTTCGCCGCGTCCCCGACGAGACTGTCCGCGAACTTCCACCCGAGCACGGCCACGCGGGAGGCGCGCTCGATGTCGAGGTCGGTGAGGTAGCGGCCGGCGAGGGGACGGATGTCGTTGATGCGCGCGTAGTCGGGCACGGTCCCCACGACTTCGCCCTCGAACTCGACGGTGCCCGCGCGGTAGGAGAGCTCCCGGCTCCAGCCGGGGATGACGGCGTCGAGGGTCCGCGCGCGCTCGCGGAGCAGCTTCGCATCGCGATAGGTGAGCCGCTCGCTCGCGAGCTCCGCGGCGCGCGGGCGCACGCTCTGGTCGCGGTTCTCGAGCACGAGCGTCCCGACCCCGCCGACCTCGTTCAGGTAGTCCTGGGTGAGCGTCGCCTGCCCGCCGAAGAGGGCGAGCACGGTGACGATGCTGGCCGTGCCGAGGATGAGTCCGAGGAGCGAGAGCAGCGTCTGGCCCCAATGGCGCCGCGCCTCGTCGAGCCCGGTGAGCAGCGACTCGACGAGCGTCACACCACCACGCCGTCGGTCATGTGCACGATCCGCCCGGCGCGCGCGGCCACGTTCGGGTCGTGCGTCACCAGGATGATCGTGTGGCCCAGGCGGTGCAGCTCGTCGAAAGTGTCGAGCACGTTGGCACCGGCCCGGGAATCGAGATTGCCGGTGGGCTCGTCGGCCATGAGGATGGCGGGTTCGCCGACGAGGGCGCGCGCGATGGCCACGCGCTGCCGCTGGCCGCCGGAAAGCTCGTCCGGGCGGTGGCCGATCCGGTCGGAGAGGCCGAGCCGCTCGAGCAGGGCGAGCGCGCGCCGGCGTCGTTCGGGCCGCGCCATCCCGCCGCGATACTTGAGCGGAAGCGCGACGTTCTCCTCGACCGTGAGCCGCGGCATCAGGTTGAACGTCTGGAACACGAAGCCGACCTTGCGGTTCCTGACGCGCGCGAGCGCCTTGCCGCGCAGCGTCCCGACGTCCTCGCCGTCGATGCGGTAACTCCCGCTGGTCGGCGTGTCGAGGCACCCCAGGATGTGCATCAACGTGCTCTTCCCGGAGCCGGAGGGACCCGTGATCGCGATGAACTCGCCGCGGTCGACGGTCAGGTCCACGCCGCGGAGTGCCGGCACGTCCACCCGACCGAGCCGGTAGGTCTTCGTGAGGCCGGAGGCCGTGAGCAGCATGCCGAGGCTACTCCTCCGCGGCCTGCACCCGCGTCGGATCCTCGAGCGCGACGCTGTCTCCCGCGCTGACACCGTCGAGGATCTCGACGAAGGCCAGATCGCTCAGGCCGAGGCGGACCGCAGCCTTCTCCGGAGCGCCGCCCGGCGGAATCCGGTAGACGACGGGTTTCCCTTCGTCGAGGACCACCGCCTGCACCGGCACCCGAACGACGTCCCGGCGCACCGGGCCCGCGATGCGCACGTTCGCCGTCATTCCCGGACGGAGCACGCCTCCCTCGCCCTGGGCCTCGATCTCCACGTCGAAGACGCGGACCCGCTCCTCGAGCCGCGCCGCCGGCGGCACGAGGCGGACGATGCCCAGCACCGTGTCTCCCGGGAAGGCATCCACCGTGAGCGCCACGCTGTCGCCCACGCGGACCTTGCCGATGTCCACCTCGTTCACCGCGGCCTTGACGCGGAGCGTCGAGAGATCCGCGATGGTGAACAGCTCGGTGCCGCCGCCGAAGCTGCTGGTGCCGCCGACGACGGTCTCGCCCGCTTCGACCCCGCGCGCGATGACGACGCCGCCCGACGGCGCGGTGATCGCGGCGTACTGCCGATCCCCCGTGGCGACGCCGCTCCGCTCGACGAGCCGCAGCTGGTTCTGCGCGGTGCGGAGCTGATTCTCCGCCTGCTCGAACGAGACGCGCCGCTGGTCGAGCTCCGCCTGCGTCAGGCTTCCCGACCGGCCGAGCTCCTGCGCCCGCTCGTACTCGCGGTGCGCATTCTCCCGCGCGATCTCCGCGGCCGCGATGCGGCTCTTCATCTCGGCGAAGGTATTGGCCTGGGCGATGTCGGGAACGATGCGTGCGAGCGACTGGCCGGGACGGACGCGATCGCCCTCCCGCGCGTGCAGGGTCTCGACGACGCCCGAGATCGGTGACTTCACGATGATCTGGCGCTCGGGCTCGACCACGCCGGTCTCTTCCACCGTGACCCGGATCTCGCCGCGCTCGGCGACGCCCACGCCGTATGCGCGTGCATTCGCATCATCCGCATCGGCACGGGCGCAGGCTACCTGAGTCGAAAGGGAGAGCAGCAGGACGGCCGTGCGGAAGGGGCACCGCATGGGAAGCTCCGGGGGAATCGGGAAGACCGGATAGCCGGACAGGATGGCTTTACGTCGCCCCGGCCAGGCAAGTTTCAGATTGGGACGCTCCGCCGCTCAGTACCGCGCGCCGCCACCCCCACCGCCGGTGGATCCGGAGCCGCCGAAGCCTCCGCCGCCACCACCCCCACCCCCGAAGCCGCCGCCCCTGCCGGACGAGGACGAGGCGGCCGGCGGCGTCTCCTTCGGCAGTACGACGCGCTCCACACGGCGGACGCCGCACGCCTCGCAGAAATGCGTGTCCTCGGCGAGGCCGGTCGCCGTATAGGAGGCCTTCTTCACGACCTTTCGTGCCGTGCGCATCGTCTTGTGCCCGCACGCGTCGCACTTGCGGTAGGAGGTGAAGATCCGGCCGTACGGCAGGATCACCGTGACCGCGCAGGCGGGACATTTCCACACGTCGTAGTCGATGCTCTTCACCCGCTCCTCGACCCGTTGGCCGTGCTCGAGCTCGGCGTCGTCGGCGGACTCGTCGAGCCGCGCCATTGGGGTGCCGCAGCTCGGACAGCGGCGCCGGCGATGGCGGCGCCAATAGAGCGCTCCGGCCGTCCCGCCTCCAAGCGCGGCGAGTCCGGAGGGGACGAGCCAGACCCAGCTGGGCGTCGGCTCGTCGGGCCGGGCCGGGGCCGACACCGGCTCGGCGGCGAGTCCCTCGTCGCTGCGGAGCCGTTCCTCGAGCGCGTCGATCGCGGCGGAGACGGCGGCGGTGTAGTCGCGCTCGCGCAGGTGCGGGACGATCTCGTCGCGGCAGATGCGCCCGCTCGCCGCATCGGTCACGATGCCCTCCGCGCCGCGTCCCGTGGTGATCCAGCAGACGCCGGAGCTGTCCGGCGCAAGCTCCTTCGGCACGATCAGGAGGAGCACGCCGAGGTTCCGCCGTGCCGACCCGATCGAATCGATTCGCCCGACGCGCCAGGTCCGATAGATCGCGACACCGACCTCGGACGGCGTATAGTCGCCGATGGACGGGATGATGGCGACGCCGATGTCTCCCAGCCCTTCGCGCTGGAGCGCGCCGATCCGCGCATTGAGCGCTCCGAGTGCGCCGGGCTCGATGAGCCGCCGTGCGTCCGAGATGAAGGTGCCGCCGGCCGGGAGCGGGGGGACGAACTCGAGAATCCGGCCTTCCACCTGGGGTACATCCGGGCGCGACGACTGCGCGCCGAGGCCGGCGAGCAGCAGGAGCAGGGTGAGGCGCATGTCGCAAGATACGAAGGCATGGGTGCGCGCGCAGAGCGCGCCGTGTCGCGACCGCGGCCCGGACCGCGCATGAGACGCAGGGACGCGAAGGAGCGAGCGATGTGCGAGGATGGATCGATCAGGCCGGGGCCGGGCCGCTCGGTCCGCCGGAAGTTCCGGCGGGGCGAAGGCGCGCGGGCCGTATTCGTGGCCGCCGCGGCGGTCCGTGGATCCGCGAGCGCGGTTCAGGGAGACGGTGTCAGGTCTCCGGGAAGCCTCGGCGTTGAGAGGAGCGTGCGAAACGCCGCCCAGCGCCCCTCGGGTGTCGTCGCTCTCGCCGCGATCCAATCGGCGACGAGGTCGCGCCCGAGGTTGTAGTTGATGACGTAGCTCCGGTACGTATCGATGAATCGCACGTTCTTCGCGGCCGCGTCCGGCGGAGTCAGCCAGAGGCGCTGCAGCTCGGCGCGCGCGGTCGCCGAATCGATCCGGCCGTCGAGATAGCGCCGCGCCACCTCGTTCCGCGCGTAGTTGAGCGCCGTGACGACATCTCGCACCCGCGCGTTCGTCGCCGCGAGCGCCGGGTCGAGCCCCGCGAGGGGAAAGAGCGAATCGCGCTCGAAGGCCGTGCGCGCCTCGCCGGGGAATGCCATGTCGATGCCATAGTTCGCCGAGCCCTCGGCGATCAGGGACTGCGGACTGAAGAGCGGATACACCGAGAACTCCACCCATCCCCGTCCGCGCACCAGCGCCTGCTCGAGCAGCGCGTTGTAGACGTGG
>JBLNHD010000157.1:0-3931 GCA_050268825.1 Gemmatimonadota bacterium | reverse complement strand
GGCCCACCCCAATATATCCCCCGCCTGCGCCCGCGACCCCGCCGCGAGGAGAGGAGGAAGAAGATCAGGATGAAGAGGAGGAGCGGCAGGAAAGACCCGCCCCCGCCACCACCGCCAGGTGCCACCGGGGGGGGCCGCCAGGACGTCAGTGCCGAATCGGTGACTCCGTAGCCTCGGGCAATCGTCGCCGACAGGGCGCTGACCCCTTCCAGAAGGCCGGGCCCGTAGGCCTCACGGGACAGCTGGGGCAGCATGAGATCCCGGATTCGGCCCGATGCCGCGTCCGTCACGATGCCCTCGAGGCCGCGACCGACCTCGATCCGGATCTGGCCCGAGCGGGCTTCCCCCGCGCGCCGGGGAACCAGCAGCATCACGATCCCGGCATTCCGGGTGGAATCGCCGATCTCCGCGGCAGCCCCGACGCCCCACCGTCGGCCGATGCGGTAGGCCACCTCCGATGCTTCGTTGTCGCCGACCGTGGGCAGCGTCACTACGGCGATCTCGGCGCCCGTGGCTCCGCGGAGCCGGGTGATGAGCGCCGTCATCCGGGCCTCCGAGGCCGGATCCACGACCGCGGCGAAGTCGCTCACGTAGCCGGTGGGCCGCGGAGGAACGAAGCCTTCCGCATCCTGGGCCGACGCGGTGGCGAGACCCGCGCCGAGTTGTAGGACGAGGAGGGGGGCAATAGCTTTCCGACGTGTCACACCCGACAAGACTCCTCCTCATCCTCGCGGTTGCCGCGTGTTCGGGCCCGCGCGATATCACCGTGCGTGTCACGGTTCCCGATCTGGAGGGAACGGAATCTCCCGCCTCGGGCGTCCCGGTCGTGGCCGTGCCGTACGACCGTGACAGCGTCATTGCGGCGCTCGAAGCGGCCCGGCCCACACCCCGGCCGCATACCGATACGCTGGACGCGCTCTTTGCCCGCTTCCGCGGGCCCTTCATCGATCATTTCCACGCGGGGCAGGCACTCGCCGCGGTGCGTGACTCGGTCGAGCGCGGCCTCGCGAATGCCGACGCCCTCGCCGCTGCCACCCGGCGCACCGAGGAAACCCGTGCCGCGCTCGATACGGCTCGTGCGGCCCTCGCCACCGGGGATTCCCTTCGCGCCGACGTGCGCACGTGGGAAAATAGCACCTACGCCGCTTTCGACAGCGTCGTGAAGGCGCTTTCCGAACGTGCGCGGCGCAAACCGGTGGTCGACACCACGGACGCGACCGGCCGCGCGGAGCTGCGGCTGCCGGCAAGTGACAATGACTGGTGGCTCACGGCGCGGTCGTGGGACGTCACCGATCCGAACAGTTCCTGGACCTGGAGCGTGCGCGTGGATGGCGACAGCGTCGAGCTGAACGGCCGCAACGGACGGCGGAGGCCGCGGTACTGATGGCAACGGTTTCACGCCCCTTCAGCCGCTCCCTCGCGGCGGCCGTCCTCCTCCTCGCCTGCACCCCGGGCCGGAGCGATTCGGCCGGCGGAGACGCCGCACCCCGCACGCCTTCTGCGCCGCCTGCCGTGGCCTCCGCGGAGGCGCAGGGAGCCGATCCCCGCGCCTCGCGCTCGCTCGGCTCTCCCGATGCGCCGATCACGATCTACGAGATGTCCGACTTCCAGTGCCCCTTCTGCCGCCGGCACGCGCTCGAAACGCACCCGCAGCTGGTGCGCGAATACGTGGAAACGGGCAAGGTGCGCGTCGTCTTCATCAATTTCCCGATCACCGAGATCCATCCGAACGCCGTCCCCGCCGCTCAGTTCGGGCTCTGCGCCGCGCGAGTGGATCGCTTCTGGGACGCGCATCGGCTGCTCTTCCGTCATCAGTCCGCGTGGCGGGCGCTCCCGGATCCCGCCCCGTTCCTCATCACGCTCGCCGACTCCCTCGGGATTTCCCGCGAAAAGACGGTGCAGTGCCTCGAGGACCCGGCCGTCACCGCGGCGATCCGCCAGGAGGGAGAAGGCTCGATCCGCGCCGGCGCGCGCAGCACGCCCACCTTCTACATCGAAGGCGGGCTGCTCGTCGGCGCGCAGCCGATCGCGGTGTTCCGGCCGATTCTCGACTCGATCTACGCGGAGAAGACCCGGGCGAACTGACTGCCTGTGCGGTGCGATCGGACCGGGCGCCCGCGCGGCCCGCCCTGAGGTCGCGCCTTCCCTCCGGCCCGCCTACCCTCCCGCCAGCATCACCGTCAGGAACACGTCGTACAGCGCGTGCGTCCAGGCAGTGATCCCGAGGCCTCGCAGCAGGTACATCCCGCTGAAGAGGAGGCCCGCCACGAGCCGGAACATGAACGAGCCCAGCTCGAGCGGATCGCCGTAGGGGCCGACGTAATGGAAGGCGGAAAAGAGAAAGGCGCCCAGCAGCGTGGCGAAGACCCCGGCCGCGAGCGGCCGCCATCCGAAGACGCGTTGCCCCAGGAGGACGAGCGCACCGACGAGCAGTACGCGGAAGAGCAGTTCCTCGTAGATGCCCGCGCCAAGCGAAATGGTGAGCTGCGTGGCAAGGCTCAGCGACGACATCTGCGCGAGGGCGAGGTGCGGGATGCCGCCAAGGAGGACCGCCGTGATCGAGCCCGCGACGACGCCGAACACGAGGCCGCCGAGCACCGATTCCGCCATCATCCCCGCAAACACCCCCGGCACGAGGCGGCCGCCGCTCTTCCGCATGTCGCGCCAGACGAGCACGGCGAAGCCGCCCAGCAGCAGTGCGTTGAAGAGCAGCAGTCCCTGGCGCCCGCCGAGGGTGAGGAACAGGCTTTTCAGCAGGACGTCGGCGCCGTTGCGAACGCCGCTCACCGCATCCCCTGCAAGCGCAAATGCCGCCAGCTCGTAGAGCACGAGCAGCGGCAAGGCGAAGAGAAGGCTGTAGCGCGGGGTCCGCGCGAGGCGCCAGTAGGTCTTCAGAGGCCCGGGATTCGGAAGTTGTAGTGAAGCCCTGCGCCGAAGATGCCGCGGTTCTCGGGGTCGACCATCATGAGGTCGTACGTCGCGTGCAGCCCGAGCCCGGTCAGCAGGTTCAGCTGCACGCCGCCGCTGATCCCGAAGTCGGTCTCGGTGCTCGATTCGCCGTCGAGCGACGTGCGCACGATATCCACCCGCGGCGCGATCCATGGCTTGATCGCGAGCGCCGGGTTGGGAATGGTGAGCGAAATGCCGAGGCCGACCGGAAACCGCCACTCGTTGACATCACAGGCGCCGGGCGGCACGCATGCCACGTCGGGCGAGGCGTAGCCCGCTCCCGCCTGCAGCGTTGCGGCGATCGGCACGAGCGGCCCCCCGAATACCTTGTAGTTCAGCGTCGCACCGGCCGACCAGAGCGGATCGGCGACGTCGGGCGAATAGCGGGAAACGCGCGCCGTCACGCCGAGCGGGCCGAATCCGAGCGCCGCCGTGGCGCCGAACGCATGCCCTCCGCCGGCCTCGTCGCTCGGCAGGCCGCCATCGATGGAAACGCCGAGGCCGCTCACGACGCCCGCGTTCTCGACCGGGAGGCCGAGCACCTGCGCGGACGCCGGGGCCGTCGCCGTAGCGGTGAGCGCCAGAACGAGGGCAGCAGTCCTGAATCCGTTCATGCATCCTCCTGTCGGGGCCGGCCGGATGGCGCGGGCCGGGTGAAGCTAGTCCGCCCCCGGCCGGCGAGTCAAACGGGGGAAATGCGAAAGCGCCCGGCACCGGCCGGGCGCTTCGGGTGCCGCACGATCAGCGGATGAACGCGACGCCGACGGAGACACCTTCGTAGAGGTCGTCGCCGATGGCGCCGGCCACCCGAATATCGAAGGAGCGGCTGAACTTGATGTCCACCCCGAGGCCGAGTGCCAGCAGCACGTCGTCCTCACCGAGGTCGTCGCCCAGGACCGGCACGACGATCGGGTGGAGGTACGGCACGAAGCTCGTCTCCGAGCCCTCGAGCAGCACGCGCCGGCCGAGCGAGACGCCGATC
>JBLNHD010000156.1:0-3491 GCA_050268825.1 Gemmatimonadota bacterium | reverse complement strand
GATCGAGGGAAATTCCTCCTGCGCCCCGAGCGGGGCGGCGGCGAGCAGGCACAGCGCGGCTGCGAGGTGGGGGCGTGGCACCAGGGGGTTCCCTCGATTCGGTGACCGGTCGGCATCGGGGAGGCACTATGCCGTCCGGCGGCGCAGGCCGCTGTGCGCCGTCTCACGGAGAGGGAAATCCGGCGGCTACCTGGTCGCGAGCATGTAGAGGCCCAGCACCGCGAGCAGCACGGCGATCGCAGTCCTGAACTGCAACTCGGGGATGCGTGCGAGGGCGGTGCGCCCGGCGAGCGTGCCGAGCAGCACCCCGCCGGTGGCCAGCAGGACGAGGGGCCATGCCTCCGCGATCCGTGCTCCGGTGGACACGAAATACACCGGCATGCGGACGCCATCGACGAGCAGTGCCGTCGCGGTTGCCGTGGCCACGAAGGCGTCACGCCTGAGCGGCAGCGCGAGCATGGCAGCGGAGCGGATCCCGCCCTGGTTGCCGACGAGCCCCCCGAAGAGCCCGGAGAGGGCCCCGGCGGCAAGCGCGCCCGTCTTCGAGAGGTGCACTCGGCGCGCGAGTCCGAGAAGCTCGGAAGCTGCGGCGAGAAGGAGCAGCAGCCCGAAGACGACGCGGAGCACTGGATCCACGGTGCGCGCGTGGAGGAGGGCGCCGGCGAGGCCACCCGCCGCGCTCGCGATCCCGAAGTCGCGGAGTACGCGCGGATCGAGTGATCGCCGCAGCATGAAGAAGCGGAGCGCGGTGCCCGCGAGGTGGGGTATCGACACGGCCGCGATCGCGACCTGGGTCCCGAGCTGCAGTGCCAGCAGCGGCGTGAGGATGCTGCCGATCCCGAAGCCGGCCACGGAAGCGATCGCCCCGGCCAGGACGCTCGCCAGCGCGACGGCGGCCTCCCAGGTCATTCCGGAAACCAGCAGGTGATGGTGGTTCCCTTGCCGGGCTCGCTGTCGGCCGCCACCCGCCCGCCATGCGCCTCGACCATGTGCTTGACGATGGCGAGGCCGAGCCCGGTTCCACCCTCATCACGCGAGCGGGCCGCATCGGCACGGTAGAAGCGCTCGAAGATGCGAGGCAGGTGGTCCCGGCCGATGCCCCGGCCGCTGTCGCGCACCTCGAGCGCCGTGCCCTTGCCGTCGCGCCTCACGTTCACCGAGATCCGCCCGCCCGCCGGCGTGTGGCGAAGCGAATTGTCGAGCAGGTTGGTCAGGATATGGCGGAGCGCGTCGGGGTCGGCGCGCAGCATGGTGCCGGGTGACGCGCCTGCCTCGAAGGCGATCGTCCGGGCGTCGCGCCGGTCGGCCAGACTGCCCCAGATCTCGCGCGCGAGTGCGGCGCCGTCCACCTCGACCGGTTCGGGCTGCCAGCGGCCGGCCTCGAGACGGGAAAGATCGAGGAGGTCGTCCACCAGGCGCTGCATGCGGCGCGCGTTGGCGTGGATGGTCTCGATGAACCGCCGGCTGGTGTCCGCATCAGGGGTATCGGTAAGGAGCGTCTCGGCGTACCCGGAGATCGAGGTGAGCGGGGTCCGCAGCTCGTGCGAGACGTTGGCCACGAAATCCCGGCGCACCGCCTCGAGCCGGCGCGTTTCGGTGAGGTCGTGCAGCACGAGGACCGTACCCCCGGCGGGGAGCGCCCGGGCGGTGATCAGGAGCGTGCGGCCATCGAGCTCGACGACCCCGCTCGCCTCGCCGGTGCCGGCAACGGCGCCGCGGATGACTTCGCGCGCGGGCTTGGAGCGGAAGAGCTCGCCCAGGTCGGGCAGGGGGCCTGTGGGGCCGTATCCGAGCATGTCCCGGGCTGCAGCGTTCGCGGTGGAGATGTGTCCCCGCGCATCCGCAGCGATCACCCCTTCCACCATCGATTCCACCAGCGCGCCGGTCTCCGCCTGCTCCCGGCGCAGCTCGTCGAAGCGGGCGGCGAGCTGCTGGTGCATTTCCCGCAGGGCGCGCACCAGCGCGTCGATCTCGGCGATGCCCGAGCGCGGGAATCGCGGGGCTGCGCCGGAGGCAATGGCCCGCGCCGCGCCGGAGAGCTCGACGAGCGGCCGGGCCACGGCGCGCGAGGCGATCGCGGCCGCGATCATGCCGACGAGCAGCGCCAGGAGCGCCGAGCCGATGATGGCGGACTGCACGTGCCGGGCGATCTCGCTGGCGCGGGACATGTCCTCCGCCACACGCACGACGCCCGGCCCGCCGGCAATCGCCACGTACATGAGATCCCGTCCGACGGTCTCGCTCTCCCGGACGTCGCGGCCCACGCGTCCCGCGAGCGCCGCGCGCACCTCGGGCCGGCCGGCGTGATTCTCGATGAGCGCGAGCGGTCCCGGGCGGAAGTCGCTGTCCGCCACGACCCGGCCCGAGGCGTCGATGAGCGTGATCCGGTTGCCCGTGGCCACCGCGTAGCGCTGGACGATGTCCTGCCACGCGCTGGTGTCCGCCGCCAGCGCGGCACGCACCAGCCGCGCCTCGCGCTGCAGCACGGCAGCCACGTCGTCGGCAAGCGTGCGCTGGAGGGTCCACCCGGCATGCCACGCGAGCGTCCCGAGCGCGATGAGCAGCACGAGAAACGTCCCCGCGATGAACCGCTTGACGAAGGTCACCGCGGTTTCGCGTCCCGCTCGGCCGCCGAGAAGCGGTAGCCGAAGCCGCGAACGGTTTCGATCATGCGCCCTTCGTCACCGAGCTTGGTGCGAAGTCGCTGCACGTGCATGTCCACCGTCCGGGTCTGAATGTCCGGCTGGGCGTCCCACACGCTTTCGAGGAGCTGCGGTCGGGACTGGACCCGTCCCCGGCGCTCGAGCAGCGTCACGAGGAGGCGGTACTCGGTTGCGGTCAGCTGGAGGTCCTCGCCGTCGAGCATGGCGCGGTGCGCGGCGCGGTCGACCGTGATGGGACCCGCCGTAAGCAGGGAGCCGGCCGCGACAGGGGGCGCGCCGATCCGGCGAAGGATGGCGCCCACCCTGAGCGTGAGCTCGGCAGGCGAGAACGGCTTGGTGAGGTAATCGTCGGCGCCGAGCGAAAGGCCGCGGATCCGGTCCACTTCCTCGCGCCGCGACGTCAGGAGGATCACACCGACCTCCCGCGTCTCATCCATCCGGCGCAGCTCCTGGAGCACGTCGTAGCCGGACGCGCCCGGGAGCATCAGGTCGAGCACCACGGCGTCCGGCCGCTCCTCCCGCGCTGCCCGCAGCGCCTCGGTGCCGTTCGAGGCCGTGGAGACTCGATACCCGGCTCGCGCCAGATGATACGCCACCAGCGCCGTGATGTCCGGCTCGTCGTCCACCACCAGCACGCGGTGCGTCATGGCAGGCCTCGCGCCCGGCCGCTCGTGACGCGCTCGGGATCCTGCACGCGGAGGTCCGTGTGCGTCCGGCTCCGGTCCGCCGCGCGGTCCCGCTCCGCCCGCAGCTCGGGGTCGGAGTACATCGCGTCGAGGATCGCGCCGAGAAGCCGGCCCTGTGGCCCGCCCACGCGGCGCAGGCGGT
>JBLNHD010000155.1:0-5480 GCA_050268825.1 Gemmatimonadota bacterium | reverse complement strand
CCGAAGATCCTCCTCCGGGGCTTCGAGATATTCGCCGCCGCGTCGATCATCGGCTTCGGGCTGACCCTCCTCTACGGCAACAATCTCCCCGCCTTCATTCAAGGGATCGGCCGGCTTCACTGGGGCTGGGTCGTAGCGGGGCTCGGGCTGGCGGCGATGGACTGGATCGGGGGCGGGCTCCGGCTCTGGGTCGTGGCGCGGGAGCTGATGCCGAAGCCGTCGCTCAAGGGGATGATCCTGGCCGGGGGCATGAGTGCCTGGGCGGCGTACATCACGCCGCTCCAATCGGGCTCGGCGCCGATGATGCTGTACACGATGCGCCGCTACGGTGTGCCGCTTCCGGTGGCGATGACCTCGACGCTGATGGGCTTCGTGGGCACCGTCGCCTTCTTCGCCATCGCCGGACCGGCGGCGATCTTCGCCGGGGCGGGGAAGTCCCTCGGCGAGCGGGGGAACGTCTTCGGCCTTTCGCTCTACGATCTCTTTCTCGGCAGCCTCACGGTGTTCGCCGGCCTGGGCGCGCTCCTCGTCCTGGTCATGATCTTCCCGCGCCTCGTGCGCGACCTCCTCAAGCGGGGCGCGGAATGGGCGGGCCGCCGGAGCGCGCGCTTCGCCTCGCGGCTCGATGCCTTCCGGAGCGGCCTCGACGAGGCGCACGGACACCTCGTGACGCTCAACCGCCCGCGCGGCTGGCTCGCGGTGCTCTGGTGCACCCTCCTCTCGGGCCCCTCGCACGCCAACAAGCTCCTGGCCGGCTACGTCACGCTCCGCGCCCTCGGCATCCACGCGAACTTCGTGGACGTGCTGCTGCTGCAGACCCTGATCACCTTCCTGCTCTACTTCGCGCCGACGCCCGGTGCCTCGGGCATCGCCGAGCTGATGTCGGCGGCGGTGATGTCGGTCTACGTGCCGAAGGAGCTGACGCCGCTCTACACCCTCATCTGGCGGCTCGTGCTGACGTATTACACCGTGGCCGCCGGCTTCTTCGTCTTCTCGCACTGGGTGCGGAAGGGACTCAAGTCGATCGGCACGCCGGCGGATGAGCCGGCCGCGGTCGCGCTCGAATGAGCGGCCGGTGAGCCACGACGAGGAGCCGCTCGGCCGCGCCTACGACGCCCGGCTCCTGCGCCGCCTGCTTCAGTTCTTGCGGCCGCACTGGGCGCTGACGGCGCTGGCACTCCTCCTGCTGCTCGTTGCCGCGGTGCTCACGCTCGCCGGGCCGCGGCTCACCCAGCATGCGCTCGACGTCGCGATCCCCGCGCGAGACACCGGCCTCCTCACTACGCTCGCGCTGCTCTTCCTCGCGGCGCTCGCCCTCGAGTTCATCGCCGATTACGCACAGGCGCTCCTCACCACGACGATCGGCCAGCGCGTGATGCGCGAGATCCGGCTCCGCCTCTTCACCCACCTGCAGCGGCTGAGCATTCCGTACTACGACCGGCATCCCGTCGGCCGCCTCATGACGCGCGTGACGAGCGACGTGGAAACGCTCAACGAGCTCTTCTCCTCCGGCCTCGTCACCGTCTTCGGCGACATCTTCGCGCTCGTCGCGATCATGGGCATGATGCTGATGATGGACTGGCGGCTCGCGCTCGTGGCCTTCGCGGTGATTCCTCTCGTCTGGGGGGTGGTGACGCTCTTTCGCCGCTCCGTCCGCGAGGCCTTTCGCGTGATCCGCGTGCGGCTCGCCCGGATCAACGCATTCCTGCAGGAGCATCTCTCCGGGATGCGGGTGGTGCAGCTCTTCGGGCGGCAGCGGGCGGCGTTCGGCGAGTTCGACCGCCTCAACCGCGAGCATCTCGACGCGCACCTCCGCTCGATCCGGATCTACGCACTCTTCTTCCCTGCGGTCGAGTTCCTCGCCACGCTGGCGCTCGGGTTGCTGCTGTGGTACGGCGGGCTCCGTACGCTCGACGGCACCGTGACCGTGGGCACGCTCGCGGCCTTCATCCAGCTTTCGCGCCGGTTCTTCCAGCCGCTCCAGGACCTGTCCGAGAAGGTGAACCTGCTCCAGGGCGCCATGGCGTCCTCGGAGCGGATCTTCGAGCTGCTCGACGCGCCGATCACCGTGCGCGAGCCCGACGCGCCCGTCCTGCTGCCCCGGCCGGCCCGGGGAGAGGTCCGGTTCGAGCACGTCTGGTTCCGCTATGCGGACGACGGGCCGTGGGTCCTGCGGGACGTCTCCTTCACGGCCGCCCCGGGGCGGACGATCGCCCTGGTCGGTCATACCGGCGCCGGCAAGACGACCGTCATCAGCCTCCTCCTCCGCTTCTACGACGCGACGCGCGGCACGATCACCGTGGACGGCGTGGACATCCGGTCGCTGGCCACGTCGGACCTCCGGGCGCTGATCGGCTTCGTTCAGCAGGACCTCTTCCTCTTTACCGGGGACATTCTCCGCAACCTGGTGCTCGATGCACCGATCGGCGAAGCCGAGGCCCGCCTCGCGGCCGAGCGGGTCGGAGCCGATCGCTTCATTGCCCGGCTGCCCGAGGGGTATCGCCACCAGCTCGGCGAGCGGGGGCGGAGCCTGAGCGTCGGCGAGCGGCAGCTCCTGAGCTTTGCGCGGGCGCTCGCGCTCGATCCCGCCATCCTGGTGCTCGACGAGGCCACGAGCTCGGTGGATGCCGAGGCGGAAGCGCAGATTCAGGAGGCGATTGCGGCGCTCATGGCCGGCCGGACGAGCATCGTCGTAGCCCACCGGCTCAGCACCATCCTGCACGCGGACGAGATCCTCGTTCTCCACCATGGGGAGATCCGGGAGCGGGGGACCCACCGGGAGCTCCTGGCGGCCGGGGGCCTCTATCAGCGGCTGTACGAGCTGCAGATCCGGGGTGTGGAGGTGCGGCGAACGGCCTAACCAGCCTTCGCTTGCGCCCGTAGATTGGGGGCGGGTACGTTTTGGGCGGCCAGAATCACAGCACCGGAAAAGGGAGCGAATGCTGTCCCTCGAGCTCGGCGGGAAGCGGTACCCGGTAACCGCCGGAGAGATCACGATTGGATCTGAAGAGGGCGCTCGCGTACTCCTGTCCGGTGAGGGGGTGGCGCCGCGGCATGCCATCGTGCAGGGCTGGCCCGATGGCTCTGCCGCTGTGCGCCCCATCGGCGAAGCCGAGGTGCGCGTGAACGGCGTCCGCCTCGGCACCGACCCGATCCCGCTTCTCCACGGCGACAAGCTCCACGTCGGCGAGCACGAGATCCTCGTGGTGGACCAGAAGCGCGCGGGGAGCACCCAGGTCTTCACCGCCGTCGAGCTTCCGGCCGGTGTGGGCGTCACCGGCGCCCCCACCCGGGCCATGACCGCGGGCCGGGTCGTCTCGCTCACCGACGGGCGCGAGTACCAGATCGGGGAGCGGCCCCTCGTCTTCGGCCGGGACGCCTCGTCGGATATCGTCGTCCCGGGCAACGACGTGTCGCGCCGCCATGCCGAGATTCATCCCCGGCCAGACGGATACGTCCTGATCGATACGAGCGTCAACGGCACCTTCGTCCGGAACGAGCGGGTGGCGGGAGAACTGCGCCTCGGGCGCGGGGACGTGATCCGCATGGGCTCGGAAGAGTTCCGCTTCTATGCGGACGTGGCGGCGGCCCACGAGGCGGCCGCGTCGTCCGAGTTTCCGGCGGTGCCACCGCCGGGAGCGGAACACCGGCTCAACGACACCTTCTTCGGCGTGGCCGCCGTGGAAGGCCAGGAGAGCCGTCCGGCACCCGCCGCCGCGCCGCTGGCCTCGATCCTCGTCCGCAGCGGCGAGCGGAAAGGCGAGCGGCACCAGGTGCGCGTTCCGGTGGCCAACCTGGGGCGGGCGGATTACAACGACGTGGTCATCGCGGATCCGAGCGTCAGCACCATGCACGCCAAGCTGCAGCACCGGGGCGGCATCTGGATGCTGAGCGATCTCGGCTCCACCAACGGCACGTTCGTTGATGGAGAACTTGCCAGCGGAGAAGTGCCGCTCGGACCGGGCGCCACGATTCGCCTCGGCGAGGTGACCATGCTCTTCGACCCGGTGGACAACGGCTCGGTTGAAGCCGTTTCGGGGGATACCCGGGTCCTCCCCCCGGTCGAGCCGACGCCCTACCCGGTCCGGCCGATGGAGCCCATGAGCACGGCGGCGGAGCCGGCGCGGCGCCCTGCGCCGGCGCGGCCGAAGAAGCCTGCGCCGAAGCCCCCGGAGCGGAGCCGGGCGTCACTCTACGTCCTGCTCGTGCTGCTGGCCGTGGCGCTCGCGCTGGCCGCCATACTGATGATGCAGCCCTAACGGAGCCACGTGCATTTCACCTGTGCGGCCAGGACCGACGTCGGCATCGTCCGGTCCGGCAATGAAGACAACTATCTCATGCTCTCCGACCGCGGAATCTTCATCGTGGCGGACGGCATGGGCGGTCACGCCGCCGGTGAGGTCGCGAGCGAGATGGCAGTGCGTATCATCTCGCGGGAGCTCGGCTCCCTGCGCGGACAGACCGACGAGCAGGTCGGGGAGCGGCTCCGCCAATCGATTCGAGCCGCCAACGAGGCCATCTTCGGTCGCACGCTGGCGGAGCACGACAAGCGGGGCATGGGCACCACGGTCACGGTGCTGACGCTGCTGCCGAATCGTTACCTGATCGGTCAGGTCGGCGACAGCCGGGCCTACCTCCTGCGCGACGGGAACCTCCTGCAGCTCACGAAGGATCACTCCTACGTCCAGGAGCAGGTGGACGCGGGGCTGCTCACTCCCGACCAGGCCCGGGTGCATCCGTACAGCAACGTGATCACGCGCTGCGTGGGAGCCGGCATGGACGTGACGCCGGATATCTATTTCGGAAACCTGCAGAACGGCGATCTGGTCCTCCTCGCGTCCGACGGACTGACGGGAATGCTCGAGGACGAGCAGCTCCTGAAGATCCTGCAGTCGGAGGGAGGGCCGCAGAAGTGGGTGGATCGCATGATCTCGGAAGCGAATCGGCGGGGCGGGCTCGACAACATCACCGCGATCGTCGTGCGCATCGAAGGGGCTGGCGCCACCGGAGAGCAGCCGGCGGTGAGCGCCGCGAGCGCCGGCTAGCTCGAACCCGGGGGCACCGCGGCCCCCGTGACACCTTCGCGCCGCCGGCGGCGGGCGTTCCGGTACACGTCCAGCAGGCTCCCCGCCACCGTCCGCGCATCCCACCGCACCGTCCGGTTTCCATCGAAGACCAGCACCGCCACGCCAAGGCGCCCGAAGGCAGGATCGAAGGCGGCCAGGCGGAGCCCCGGATACGCGCGAAGCCACCCTCCGACCAGGTTGCGCTCGCCCTCCCGTCCGGCATCGTCGACCACGATCAGCGCGCCCTTCGCGAGGTGGGGGATCGCAGTGTGGAGGGCCCCGCCCCGGCCAATCCACGACTGCGGCGCATCCACGAGGACGAGGTCGAACGGTCCGCGCTCGGCGAGCACCGCAGGCGCGCGTTCGTAGCACCATGCTGCCCCGCCGCGAAACGCTCGGAATACGAGCCGGCTC
>JBLNHD010000154.1:0-8539 GCA_050268825.1 Gemmatimonadota bacterium | reverse complement strand
GACTCGCGGAAGAGCCGCTGCATGTCCGCGACCGGCACTTCCTTCACGTGCGTGCCGATCGTCCACTGGTGCCCGAACGGGTCGGTGATGTTGCCGGTGCGGTCTCCGTAGAACTGGTCCTGGACCGGGGAGCGCTCGGTGGCACCGGCAGCGATGGCACGCCGGAAGACCTCGTCCACGTCCGGGACGTAGAGCATGAGACTCACGGGCGATGCGCCGAGCTCCCGGGCGCTCCGGTATCCGTACTCCGGCCACGCGTCGGAGAGCATGATGCGCGAGTCCCCGATCTGGAGCTCCGCATGGCCGATCCGGCCCTCGTGCTCGAACCGGAAGAGCTCCACCGCTCCGAATACCGTGCGGTAGAAGTCGATGGCCGCGGCCGAATCGTCCATGACGAGGTACGGGGTAACGGCATGATAGCCCGGGGGTGGGGTCTGCACGGCCATGGTTCCGCTCCTGAAGTGTGGGCAGCTAGAGTACCGAACAAACCCCGAAAGCGCAAGGCTTACCCCTCCATCCGGCTCACGAGCGCACGGTATCGGGGATGCGAACGCAGGGACACGAGATCGCGGTCCTCCTCGTATGTCCTCCGCTCGGTGATGCCCTCGCTGAACGCCTGCTCCAGCGCCGCGATGGCGCGCTCCGACTCCCCGAGGCGTGCATAGGCGCACGCCAGATTGTACCAGGCGACCCCTCGGGTGCTGCGGCCGGGCGGAATCCCGAGCTGGAAGGCGCGCTCGTAGCTGCGTGCGGCCTCGACGTTCCGCCCGAGGTGCAATTGCGCCCACCCGAGCTGGCCGAAGATCAGGCTGTGCTCCACGCCGGCGGCAATGGCCCGCTCGAGCAGCGCCGCACCTTCAGCCCAGCGTTGCTGTCCGATCCGCATCTGGCCGAGACCCGAGAGGAGCCCGGGGTGCGTCGAGTCGAGTCGATACGCCCGCTGATAGGCGCTGTCGGCGGCCGCATAACGCTGCAGTTGTACCAGCACGCGCGCCTGCTGCCGCTGCGCCTCCGCATCGGTCGGATTGTCTGCCGTGTAGCGGGTCAGGAGGTCGGCGGCGCGCGCCGCGTCGTTCGCGTACAAGGTCGCGACGATGTCGCGGGCGGCGGAGCGCTCCCAGGTGGGCTGCGGCACCGGCTCCAGGTGCGCCTTCCAGAATGCCAGCGTCATCTGCACATGCCGCCGCGCCTCGTCATTGTCGCTGAACGCATCGAACGCGTGCGGCATCCGGCTGCCGAACGTCAGCGTCCACGGGGCACGCGCCTCGACGACTCGGCCCCACAGCGCCGGCAATGCCTCGCCCATCCTCGGCGCGTCCGATTCCGCCACGAAGAAGAGCACCGGGAGATCGCTGCGCAGTGCGCCCTCGGGCACGCCGCCGTAATACAGCACGGCCGCCTTCACGCCTGAGGGAGCCGAGGCACCGAGCAGCAGCGCGGCTGCACCCGACGCGTTCGCGGATGCGGCATAGACGCCGAGCCGCGCCGGGTCGATCCCATGCGAGGCACCTTCGCGCGCGAGAAACGCGAAGAGGCGTTGGAGGCTCGGCTGGATACTGTCGCGATCGGCGTCCATGGAGATCCCGACGAGGCCGTGCGCGGCCACGAGGCGCGGCCACGTGCGATAGATCTCCCACTGGCGCACGCGCTCCGTCGAATCCGGCCCGTCGCCGACGGCATTGATGAAGACCACGGCGGGCCGGTGTTCGCCCCGCTGGAGATCGTGCGGCCGATAGAAATCGGCGAGGAGCGCCCGACCGCTGCTCGTTCCAAATTGAATGCCGGCGCGCAGTTCGACACGCTGCGTGGCCGGCACATCGTACACGACGCCGTAGGCGGTCGGGTCAAGCGGCGAGCGGGATTGGGCAGGGAGTGCGACGGGCGCGAGGAGCAGACCCGCAGCGACGGCGAAGAGGCGCATGGTTCACCATGGGTAGGGGAAGCCGCTGCGAGATCGTACGAGTTGTCGAAAGCGCGGGTTTCCCGGCCGGCACGGCGCCGCTTCGGCAGCCGATCGAGGCGTCAGCGATGGCGCCGTCGCGGGCTATGCGGCGTGGCCGTGGTGCGCCGACACCTATTCGAGCGCGATGTCTCCGGTGATTTCGATCTCGGCGAGCACGCCCGGCATCGCCAGTGTGGCCCGAACCGGAATCGTCTCGCTGCCCGCGAGGGTGCCGTCTTCGATCCGCGCGCGGATCGCGCGTTCGATTTCCCGCTGGGCGGTGATCCCGAAGCGCTTCAGGAACTG
Source organism: Gemmatimonadota bacterium (assembly GCA_050268825.1). Taxonomy (GTDB): domain Bacteria; phylum Gemmatimonadota; class Gemmatimonadetes; order Gemmatimonadales; family GWC2-71-9; genus CAMLLJ01. The sequence continues at coordinate 6,291 of JBLNHD010000154.1, read as the reverse complement.
CCGCGTCGTGAGATTCAGGGCTTCGTCATTCATCGTGGAGCGCCTCGGATCTGGAGTCTCTGCCTCGAATTGGGGGGCGGACGGTCGTCTCGCAAGCGATGCGGCGCCGCCCGCACCCCGGATGAGTCGTTGCTGCCGCCGGGCGCTCAGACCCGCTCGTACTCACCGCCGTCGAACTCCATCTCGATACCGCCCGTAAAGCCGGCGACGACGTTGTACAGCCAGGCGATCAGCGCGCCGAAGACCACGCCGAAGAATCCGTAGAGGATCGGCATCGCGATCAGGAATGCGCCGCCGAAGAGGGCCGTGCTGTCCTCGCTCGCCGTGGGCAGCATCGACCCGAAGAGGCCGAAGAGCGCGGCGAGCAGGATGCCGATGAGGAAGTAGAGCGCGCCCATTACCTTCGCCATCTGGCCGATTCCGAGCCGGCGGATCCGCTGGATCATCGCTTCGCTCCTCGTCGAAGAGGTGAACTGGAGAGCACTTCGGTACGCATCGACAGGCAGGGGCTGCAGGCTTCAAGTATGAAGCCAGGGCGTCACGAGCGCGAGAGCCCGGGTTCCTTCCTCGACTCGTAGTAATGATTGTCCCCCTCGTCGTCATGCTCGGCCACGACCGTCAGGCCGGCCGCGGCGAGGCGCTCGCGGTAGACCGTCGCACCCAGCGACACCGACTCGAGCCCGGTGAGCGCGTCGTGCCAGATGCAGGAGGATTCCGGTGCGGTGAAGAGAAGGCTTCCCCCTCTCTCCAGTGCCGCCGCAGCGCGGCGGATGATTGCCTCCTGCTCGGCCGGCCGGAGCAGGAAGACGAGTCCCACCGCAATGATCCCCTGGAACCGACGGCCGAAGAAGGCCGACGACTCCGCCGGCTCGCACGCCACCGGGACGCCCGGGAAGTTCTCCCGGAAGGCCGATACCATGGCGGGCGAGGCGTCGATGGCGAACGGCGACAGTCCCTCGTCGAGCAGGGCTCGAGTCACCGGGACGCCCGTTCCGCATCCAAGATCGAGCACAGCCGAGCCGCGCCCCAGCGACCTGGCCCAGGCGCGGACGGTCGCCACGCCGATCCCGGGATTCCGGCTGGCCGCAAAATCGGCAGCGACCCGCTCATAACCGCGGGATCGGTCACCCATCGCGCAAGGCCGTGCCACGCCGGGACTTTGCGTCGCGCGCAAGGGACCGCCGCCGTGGCCCGCCCCGCCCCGGCGCCCGCATGTCGATTGGCCGGCACTTCGTTCGACGTATATAGGACGATCCCGTACGTCGGGAGCTCCTGCCCGGCGCTCGGCCATGCCATGAACATCCCTGCTCACCGGAGGCAATCACATGCTGCTCATTCGGGAAGTCTTTCACTGCAAGCCTGGCAAGGTCCGTCCGATGATCGAAAAGTTTCTCGCCATGGGGAAGCTGACGGAAAAGGCCGGGTGGGGCAAAGGCCGGGTCCTCACCGATTTTGCCGGCGAGCGTTACTGGACCATCATTTCCGAGTTCGAGGTGCCCAGCATGCACGCCTTCGAGGAAATGATGTCCGGCAAGGGCATGACCGAGGAAATGAACCAGGAGTTCGAGAAGGTCATGGTCGGGTACCATGACCTCATCGACCATGGGCACCGCGAGATCTACAAGGTCGAAGGCTGATAAGAGCGGTCTGCCGGCCGTGGAGGTCCGCAACCTCGGTTGCGGGCCCTGGTACCGTTTCGTATGCTCCGACAGTACGCCAGTTGTCCCTCACCCGGAGCATCCAATGAAGTCTGCAGGAATAGCGGCACTGTCGGCGTGCATCGCCCTCTCGGCCGGCTGCAACGATACTACCGACCCATCGCGCGAGTCCCCGAGCCCGGCGTTCGTCACCGGCGGCACCGCCGACGGCACAGCGCATCCCCATGTCGGAACCCTGCTCTTCGTCCAGAACGGCGAAGGGTACTACAGCTGTACCGGTACGCTGCTCTCACCGACGGTGATGCTCACGGCCGGTCACTGTGTGGAGAGCCAGGGCAGGACCAACGACGTGACCTACGTCCGGTTCGCGGAGGATGCGCTCGAAGGGATAGAGAATTATCGGAGCACCTCGGCGTGGCTCCGTGCCGAGTGGATCGAAGCGAGGCGCGTGATCCCGCACCCCCAGTTCGACGACTTCGCGGCCTATCCCGCCACCTTCGACGTCGGGATCGTCATCCTTTCGAAGGCGGTCTCGCTTCCCGTGTACGGAACGCTGCCCGAGCTCGGCCTGCTGGACCAGCTGCTCGACGGCACCGATGATCGGACCAGGATGTTCACGGCGGTGGGCTACGGTCTGCAGGGCGCCATTCAGCCCTTCTACGGAGACGACTTCGTCCGGCGCCAGACCTCGACCCAACTGCTCGAGGTGACCAGCACGGACAACGGCGACGGCCACAGCGCCAAGTTCTCCAACAGCCCCGGCAAGGGGAGCGGTACGGGCGGGACCTGCAACGGCGATTCCGGCGGGCCGATCTTCCACGGCACGAGCACCGTGATCGGGGCGATCACGTCATTCGGATACACACCCTGCATCGGCGTGGATTTCAACTTCAGGATCGACACCGAAACGGCGCAGAGCTTCATCCGCCTGTACATCGACTGACCACCGGGGGGGGCGGCGCCGCCTCACGGCTGCGCCGCCCTGTTCCCGTCCCGATCGCTTCGCTGCTCCCGGGATTCACGCTCGATCCACCCCTCGACGAAGGCCCGCTGCGCGCGCGTCTGCGGGGACTCGGGAAAGTCGCGCCGCTTTGCCTCCGAGACCCCCTGCCAGAGCCGCGCGATCGTGGCCAGCGCCTCGGCGCCGGTCTGACCCGTCCGCACCAGGTGGCATCCCACGGCGGTGCCGGTCCGGCCGATGCCGCCCCAGCAGTGGAGATACACTTTCCGCCCCGCTGCGAGCTCGGCATCGATGTGGTCCAGGATGCGGGACATGTGGGCCGGCGGAGGCACGTCCATGTCGCGCACGGCGAGCCGCAGGTAGACCACGTCGATCCCGCGGACCTCGGCCTCGGCGAGGAGGATTCCGTCGTAGGGCTCGAGCGGATCCGTCTCCTCGGTGAGGTCGAGAAAGGAACGGATCCCCGCATCGAGCAGCCGGCCGATCCGTTCCCGCGCGCTCCGCTCGACCCAGTGACCCGGGTACTCGCCCGCGCAGACCTGCTCCCCTGGCAGCCAGTAGGCGTTGGGAATCGGCGGGATCGTCATGCGGGTATGGCAGTCAGGGTGCCGCGGTCTTGCGAGGCATCTTCGTGTCGCTCATGGCGGCGTGGTAGGCATACGACGCCATGATGACCGCATTCTTCATCAGGTCCTCGACCGGGATCGTGTCGAAGAAGTCCAGGTTGGTGTGCCCGCCTCCACCCGGCACGCGGTCCTGCAGGAACTGGAAGCCCGGCAGCCCGACCTCGTCGAATGCGATGTGGTCGGTACTGCCCACGCTCTGGTTCGATACCGTGGTCATTCCCATGTCGCGGAAGGGCTCCATCCACGCCGTCAGCAGGCTTCGCGCCCCTTCGTTTCCCTGCAGGTAGATGCCGCGGTACTGGCCTGGACCGTAATCCTGGTTGAAGTAGGCGAAGAGCCGGTCGTACCCCGGCTTCTTCCCGACCGTCGAGTCGCCCGGGTTGCCGAAATGCTGGCGCACATAGGCGCGGGACCCCCACAGTCCCTGCTCCTCTCCGCTCCAGAGCGCCACACGGATCGTCCGCCTCGGCCTGGCGCCTACCGCGCGGAGAATTCGTGCCGCCTCGAGCACCACCGCCACGCCCGACGTGTTGTCGCTCGCATTGGGGCTTGCGTGCCAGGTGTCGAAGTGGGCGCCGATCATCACGACTTCGTTCCGGAGATCGCTGCCCGGAATCTCGCCGATCAGGTTCACTGCCTGCTCGGGCCGTGCGCCGATCCGGTTCCGGACGTCGAGTTCGACCGTGACCGGGATCTCCCGCTGGAGGATCCGGTACATCCGGTTGTAGTGCTCCGGCGTGATCGCGATCATCACCGGTGCCGCACTGTCCCCGGCCGCCGACCACCGGTCGTTCCGTGAACCGGGCCGCGAGAAGCCTCGCACCGCGCCGATCCAGCCGCTCTGGCTCTCGAGCACGGCGGCGACGCCTTCGGACTTGAAGAAGGCCATCCGCTCCTCGGCGCTCACCAGCGCGGGATTCGGGATCCGCCGTGTCCCCGCGGTTCGCGGTGCGATCACGGTGCGTTCGCGCGCCGCCAGCTCTTCCTCGGTGAGCCGCTGCATGCCGTTCACGAGCGGCGACATGTCGATCGCCGCCGGCGGCGTCGAGAGGACCGCTTTCCCGGCCAGCCTGCCGCGCCATGCCGCCAGATCCTCGCGAGTCTGCAGGTCCACGATCACGGCATTCGCCGTCACCTTGCCGCTCGTCCCCGGCGTATGCGCGATCGGATAGCCCACCATCGGCTGGTAATCCGGCTCGAGCATGTGGAGCGAGACGTACTCGTTGTCCCACGCCGCGCCGAAGTCCATGAACGGCTCCGCAGCCACGTTCGTCAGTCCGATCCGCCGCATTTCCTCCATGGCCCACGCCTGGGCCTCCTTCATGTCCTCGGAGAGCGTGAGCCGTGCACCCAGCACGTCGGTCATGTAGCTCTCGAGGTCGGCGACGCGCGATCGCTGCAGACCCTCTTCCCGGATCCGTGCGACCATGGCCCAGTCCACCGGCACCGGATCGGCCACGAAGGCAGCGGTGAAGACGAAAAGGGCGGCGGCAAGCGAACGGAGGCGTCGTGGCATTGGTCTGGAGATGAGGAGGGTGAGCCCTGCAGGCTGGAGCGGGCGCCTGGCGCGCTGGGCGCCTGGCGCCGGCCGAGTCATGCGGTATAGGTGAGCTTCTCGGCGATCTTTCCATCCCTGAACGTGAAGATATCCACTCCCCGCAGCGATGCAGAAGTCCCGTCCGGCTGTGTCCAGTGGACGATCCACCGGCACGCGCCTCTCGTGCCCGCAGCGAAGACATCCTCGAGCTCGAACCGGTAGCCCGGAAATACCGCTTCGAGCCCATGCCACACGGCCCGCACCGCTGCCTGTCCTTCGTGCCGCCCGAAGCTGTGGCCCTCCGCACCGATATGCTCGAAGACGCAGTCCTCCGTCATGTCGGCCATGATGGCGTCGAACTCGCGGGTATTGAACCGGGTTTCGAACCGTGTGATGAGGTCGGTCGCTGGCTCGGCGCGCGTGGCGGCGGTCATTGGGATCTCGGGGGCTGGGGGTCTCCCAACTTGGTTCGGCATCCGGGATTCCGCCAGCGCGCCGATGGCTGCTGGCGGACCGCCTGCCCGCTGCCTACGTTCCGCATCCGGGGCACGGCGCGGGTGGATCCTGGTGCGTGCTCCGCATCTTCACGGCGGCAATCGAAAGGTGGTCTCTGTGCGGCCCATCAGCACGGCAGGTCTGATGCTCGCGTTGGGCGCGGTGGCAGGGATGGCGCGCGGGGGCGCGGCGCAGGCGGACTCGGCCCCGCGCGCGCGACGAGTGACTCCGGTAGACAGCGTCGACCTCGATCGCTATGCCGGCCGCTGGCATGAAGTGGCGCGATTCCCGAATTCCTTCCAGGAGGACTGCACCGGGGAAACGGTGGCAGAGTACGAGCGGCTCTCCAATGGCCAGATCCGCGTCGTCAACAGTTGCCGCCAGGCCGACGGCACGATGAAGCGCGCGGAAGGACGCGCCCGGCTCGCCGATCGTGACGGGCCCTCGTCGAAGCTGAAGGTCCGCTTCGCCCCCGCCTTCCTCTCCTTCCTGCCGATGGTCTGGGGGAACTACTGGATTCTCGATCTCACCGACGACTACTCGGCGGCACTCGTCGGCGATCCGGGGCGGCAGTATCTCTGGGTCCTTTCACGGACGCCCATCATGCCGGACACCACGTATCGCCGCATGGTGACGGCCGCCGCCCGTCAGGGCTTCGATGTCCGGCGCCTCCGCCGCTCTCCCGTCGCTGCCGACTCACTGACGCCCACCGCTCCCGCGCCCGAGTAATCGCTTCGCTCCGGTCCGTTTCACGACCCTTTGCGGGCATCCCGACCGGACGATACCTTCGCGGAGCCTGCCTCAGCTCGCGGGAGCGTGCATGGAAGCGTGGGTCGAAGAGCTCCGGGCCGGGCGGGGCGAGGCGATGTGGGACCGCTTCATCGATGACCACCGCCGCCTCATTTTCTCCGCCATTCGCCATTATCTGAAAGACCCGGACGACGTCATGGACGTCTTCGCCCAGGTCTGCGCGGCGCTTCGCGACAATGATTTCGCCCGGCTGCGCCGGTTTCT
>JBLNHD010000153.1:0-8647 GCA_050268825.1 Gemmatimonadota bacterium | reverse complement strand
CCAAGTCGCGGCCCAAGCCGAAGGCGGCGTCGAAGCCCAAGGCCAAGCCCCAGCGCAAGCCGGTCAAGAGCGCCCGGCCCGTCAAGCCGGCACGGAAGCCCGCCGCAAAGGCACGCAAGCGCTAGGCGTTCGCCGGTCGGGCAGCAGGACACGGCAGGGCCGTCGGTTCGCCGACCGCCCTGCCGATTCGTTTGTGCCCGCTGCCGGGGGCCGGGGCTTCGTATGCGCGGGTTGGACGGCGCGCACGAAAACCCGAAAGGGCGAAAGGCGACGTGGGGGCGGGTGGGCCCCGTACGCTTGGCGGGCGCTGGTGGCCGCCGGGGCTTCGGCTGAATCGCGAAAACGCGAAATGAGCCTGCGCGCGGTACGGTCGGTGCGCCAGGGGAGGACTTGGAAGAAATGTTCGTGGGCTCCCAGGACCGTTGGCGCCGGGAGCCGTCCGAGTGGCCCACAAGAAAGCAGCTCCGGACCCACCCGGGATCCGGAGCCAGCACACCAGTTCAGTTCCTTCCTGCTTTTCGCGCTTTCGCGCTTTCGCGATTACCCCAGCGCCCGCCCGACCCTCACGGCCCGACGCAACACCGGACCCTGTCGTGTTCTTGGATCCGCAGCCTGCGCGATTTCGGCATGCCCGGCAAGGCGCCGGGTGCCGCCACCTACGTCTTGAGATCCCGGACTGCGCTCGTCAGTCGCTGCGCGCCCTGCAGCAGCTCGCCCGCGGCGGCAGCCATCTGCTCGGTGCTCGCGCTCTGCTCCTCGGCGGCGGCCGTGACCTCTTCGCTGGCGGCCGCATGCTCGTTGGCGCTCTGGGCCACCTGGACCGTGCGCCGCCCGAGCTCGTCCACGATCTTCCGGTGCTGCTCCGCCTCATCCGCCACACCGCGCGCGGCGGCGTGCACGTCCTCGACCGCCAGCGCGATTTCCTCGAGCGCGCTCGCCGCCGCGGTGGCCACCGTCTCGATGCCCGCGACCTTGGCGGACCCCACTTCCATCGTGCCCGAGACGTTGCGCACCTGCCGGCGGATGAACTCCACGGTCGTGGTGACGTTTTCCGCCGCGTGCGCACTCGAATCGGCGAGCCGCCGCACTTCTTCGGCCACGACCGCGAATCCGCGTCCATGCTCGCCGGCGCGCGCCGCCTCGATCGCGGCATTCAGCGCGAGGAGGTTGGTCTGCGACGAGATCTGCTTGATGAGGTCGATGAACTCGGTGATCGCTTCGCTCTGCCGCGCGAGCTCCTGGACCTGGCCGGCCGAAGTCCGCACCACTTCCCGGACATCGAGCAGGGTGCGCCCCGCCGCCTCGACGTCGGTGCGATGCTCGGCGGCAAGGGCGCGAATCCGGTCGCCGAGCTCCACGACCCGTGCCGCGGCTTCCGCATTGGCCACCGATGCGGCGCGCAGCTCCTCGAGGAGCCGGCCCGCCTGTTCCATGCCGCTGCGCTGCTGCTCGGCGCTGGTCGCGACGCGCACCATGGCCGTCGAGATCTCGCCGCTCGAGGCCGCCAGCTCTTCGCTCATGGCGGAGAAGTCGGTGGCGCTGCCGCTGATGATGTTCGATTCGCGCGCAACGGTGCCCACGATTCCGCGGAGGCGCTCGCCCATGTGGTCCATCGCGACCGCCAGCCGCTCGAGCTCGGTCGGCATATCCCCGCGCTCGAGCGGCCGGAGGTCCCCGCCGCCGAAGCGATCGGCGTCGGCGATGAGGCGCGAGAGCGGCTGGTCCACCTTGCGGACGGTGTCGGTCGACGCGATCACGCCGATCGCGAGCACGATGAAGAAGAGGAGCCCGAGCCAGGCGCGCCGCCTTCCCGCCTGCTCCTGCAGCTCCGCGGCCCGGCTCCGCGCGCGTTCCGCCTGGGCCGCCGAGAGCGCCTTCACCTCGGCGAGCAGCGTGTCGGCCGGCCCCCGGGCCATCTCCGCGAAGCGCTGCGCGTCCGCCGGCCGGCCGAGATCGATCAGCGCGTGGGCCGTGGCGTACGCGACTTCGATCTCGGCCTGCGAGGAGGCGATGTTGTTGAGCCGGACGCGGTCTTCGGTGGTGAGCGCGGCAAGGTCCTGGTAGCGGCCGATGAGCGCGTAACCCGAGTCGCCGGTGGCGAGGAACTCGCGGAAGAGTCCGGGATCGGGGCGCACGAGATACTGCTCGGCGGCGCGGATCTCGGTGGCGGTCGTTCCGACGAGCGAAGTGCTGAGCTCGCTGCCCGCCACCACGAGCGCCAGCTCTTCGCCCGCCGAGCGGTTGAGCGCGCCGATGGCGTTCACGCCGATGACCGCGATGAGCAGCACGAGGAGGATGAGCAGCGCCATCGTGGCGCGAATACGGCTCTTGAGGCTCTGGAACACGCCTACTGTGCCCCCGGCAGGCGAAGCGTCCCGTTGCGTACCACGGCCACGTGCACGTCACGCGTGGGCACGTCTCCGAGCGAGTCGAAGGCGATCCGCCCGGTGACGCCCTCGAACGGAGCGTCGGCGTCCACGGCCATCAGGCCGTCCCGGACCGCCTCGCGCCCGGTGCCGTTCGCCCCGATCACGCGAGCCAGCAGGTGGACGGCGTCGTACGAAGCGGCCGCCGGCTGGTTGGGCGGTGCCTCGCCCGGGTAGCGGGAACGGTACGCCTCGACGAAGCGCTGGTTGGCGGGCGTGTCGATGATCGGCAGGTAGGCCAGCGTCTCGTAGACGCCTTCGGCCAGGTCGCCGGAGGCCTCGATCCCTTCCAGTCCGTCGGCGCCGAGCAGCGGCATGGTCAGGTTGCGGCTCCGCATCTGCCGCAGCACCTCCTCCGCCTCGCTGCGGTTGCCGGCCACGACGACGAACTGCGACCGGCCATCCTGCGCCATGCGCGCCATGTACGCGGCGACGTCCGGAGTGTCGCCGAGGTACGGGGCCACGGCGACCAGCTCCCCGCCGCGCCGGGTGAACTCGGCGGCGAACCGCTCGCGCACGCCGCGGCCATACTGGTCGTTGAGGTAGAGCACGGTGCCGCGCGCGAGTCCGAGCCGCTCCCGCACCCAGCGCGCGAGGGCGGCGCCGTGCGCGAAATCGCTCGGGCAGACGCGGAAGGTGTAGGCGCCGGCGTCCGAGACTTCCGGCGAGGATGACGACGGGGAGATCGCGGCGACCGGGTTGTCGCCCCCGTTGTAAACGGGTGCCGCCGCGAGCGTGGTGCCCGAATAGAGGTGGCCGATCACGGCCACCGCTTCGCTCTCGTAGAGGCGGGCGGCGACCACGACGGCGGAGTCCGCATCGCCGTAGTCGTTCTCCTCGATGAGCGCGACACGCCGGCCGTCGATGCCGCCGCCGGCATTGATCTCGTCCACCGCGAGTCGCGCGCCGAGCACCATCGGCTTTCCGATGGCGTCGGTGAAAGCGCCGGCGATACCGATCTGGATTGGTTCGGAAGAACTGCAGGCAGCCAGCACCAGCGCGGCCCCCGGCAGGAGGCGCTCCAAGAGGCGCAAGTCGTTTCTCCGGGGCGGTTTTCGAAGCGCGCGTGCGCGCGCAGGGTCGTCAGGGGAACGATCCTAGATTATTCGGAGCGCGCTCGAATTACAAGGTGCCGTGGGGGGATCGGAGCCGCGATTCCGGCCCAGCGGGGAACTGGGCACACGAAGACACGAAAGCGCGAAAGGGGCCGTCAAGGGGCGGGCACCGATGCGCCGGTGTCGGGCTTTCTGGCCGGTTGAGTTGCGCCAGTGTCGCGAAAACGCGAAAACGCGAAAACGCGAAAGCGCGAAAGCGCGAAGGGGTCCGCTCGCGTTGGCGCGCCGCGCGCCGGGCGGAGCCCTGAAAGAATTGTTTGTGGGCTCCCGGCACGCTCGTCGCCACGCTCGTCGCGCGGAGCCATCCGAGGCGCTCACAATACAACAGCTCCGGACCCACCCGGGATCCGGAGCCAGCCCACAGGTTCCGCAGTTCTTTCCGCCTTTCGCGCTTTCGCGATCCTGCCAGCGCTCACCCACCCGTCGCCGGGCGCTCAGCCTCCGCGCGAGCTCCGCCGCTCGCGGCCCCAGCCGTCGAGCACGTGGCCGTCCACCAGGCTCACCGAGGCGACGCGCTCGTTGCGCTGCACCTTCCAGGTGAGGCGCGCCATCCGCCCCTGCCGGACCCACTGCATCATCCACTGTGTGCCCTGCACCTTGGCGTCCACCCGCCCGAAGTTCCGCTCGAGCGTGCTGCGCCAGCGGTCGAGCTGGTCGGGTGCGACATCGCTCGACAGGGTCAGCACCGCTGCGACGCTATCGATGGCCGAGAGCCACACCCTGACGGTTTCGCCGGCATCGGGATCGGTCACGGTGCCGCGGCATTCGGTGACGCGGCGGTCGGCGCGTGCCCGATCACAGCGGAGTGTTCCTCCATCGAGCGTCCGCATGTGGTCGGCGATTTCCTCGAGCGTGGCTCCGGCGCGGAACCCGAGGAACTCCAAGGGGCTCGTGGCGACTGCAACGGTTTGCGCGCTGAGGGGTGCAGTGGCAAGCAGCAGGACGGCAAGGAGCGGGGCAATGCCCGCGGAGATCAGGGATCGGGGGCGCATGGGTCCAGTCCTTCGTCGGAGAAGGGTACGCGTGCTGCCGGCCGCTGCTGCAAGAACGACACCGCGCCCGGAAGCGGAGCTTCGGGCGCGGTGCGTTGTTCCCAGGGTCGTGAACGGCGCCGGAGACCGGCTCAGGACTTCCTGACGTTCGCCGCCTGCAGGCCCTTCGGTCCTTCGACGATTTCGAACTCGACCTGATCCCCTTCCGCAAGGGAGCGGAAACCGTCCGCCACGATGGCCGTGTGATGCACGAACACGTCCTTGCCGCCATCCTGCGCGATGAACCCGAAGCCCTTGGCGTCGTTGAACCACTTGACCGTGCCCTTCGCCATTGCAACGACCTCTTCTGTGCGGGAGCCTCTCGGCTCCGGTAAAGCCCCGGCCGGAATGACCGGGTGAACGTCCTCGACGGCGCCCCGGCCGGGGCACCGCTCAAGTTCGCTGAATCGCCTGTCGGGGCATGGGGATAAGGTTGTGCCCGTTCGGGAATCTGTCAATGACTATCGAAGGCGGATGCCGGTGTGCCGCATCTCGTGGGCAAGCAGCCATCGCTTGCGCCCCAGCCCCCCGCCGTAGCCGACGAGCGCGCCGCGCTTCCCCACGACCCGATGGCAGGGAATCAGGATGGCGAGATGGTTCGATCCGACGAGCTGCCCCACCACGCGCGGATGCAGCCGCGTCTCGCGCGCGAGATCGTCGTAGGAGCGCGTCTCGCCGAAGGGAATGCGCCGCAGCGCGCGGAAGACGGCCACCTGTGCCGCGGAGAGCTCGAGGAATCGCGTGAGATAGCGAGGGAAGGGAAAGCCGTTTCGTGCGCCGTTGAAATAGGCGTCGAGCCAGGCAGTCGTGGCGGGGCAGGGCCCCTCCGCGACCTCGATTGCGGGAGCGCCGCCCCGCGCGCGGATGGCCCAGCGAAGCTGCGACTTCCGGCCGGGATACTCGACCACCAGCGGGCCGTCGGGACCCTCGACGAGCGACAGGGGCCCCACCGGCGAGGCGTAGGTGCTGGTTTCGAGGCGCATGCGGATCCGGTCGGAGGACCGCCGTAAGCTACCCTGCGACGCCCTCCCCGCCAGATTCCGCGCCATTCCCTGGCCGACTCGTCCCTACCGTCTCCCTGGCCGATGGGCCATCTTTGGGGCATGCCGACCCCAGGAACGCTCGTCGTACGGACCTTCACGGACCGGGCCGAAGGCCTCGCGCATTTCGTGCTGCGGGCCGGGGAAGCCCCCCGGCTCTTCGCCTTCGACGACACCAACGGCTGTCCTACGGAGAACGCGCTGGCCGCGCTCGAGTGGACGGGGGTGGTCGGAATCCTCAAGGACGACGATCTCCTCCACGCCGCCCGCCTGACGCACGAGACCGCGGCGGCCGTGATCGAGCGGCGGGACGAACAGGGCCGCTGCTACGTCTATCTTGGCCCCCGGCTTGATGCTCCACCCATGGACGTCTTCGAGGGCGCGGTGCTCTTCGACGAGCCCGGCGTCAAGGCGGTCGAGTTCCGGCAGCGCGCCCATGCCGTGGCGCACTTCCTGCGAGCCACGTCGGGGGTCGGGTCGCTGCTCGCCCTGCTGGGGCGCCGCGCGCCCGAGCTCCGGCACATGCGCCGCTGGCTCGGCCCGATCATCGAACAGCTCGATGCGCCTCGGCCCATGGTGGCCGGCTGGTTTGCGGCCAGCTCGGCAGGCGTCCTCTTCACGTTCACCGAAGGCGATCCGACCTGGCGCTACATCGAGGTCGGCCTGGAATCATGAAGCGAACCACTTTCCTTGTGCTCTGCCTGCTCGTTCCGGCTGCGTCGCTCCGGGCGCAGGCCACGATGGTGCTTCCCGACAAGCCGCTGCCGCCGGAGCACGCCCGCATCCAGGACGCGGCCTACGTCCTCCGCGATACGCTCTTCGCCGTGACGAGCGCGGCCGCGCGGCTCAATCGCGACTTCCGGCAGACGTCGGACGCCTCCCTCGTGAGCCGGGCGCGCGAGATTGCGCTGGCCTGTGGCGCGGTGGAGCGGAATATCCCCGCGCCCCGCCAGGTGCTCACCGAGACCGCCACGGATTCGCGCTTCCGCGAACGGGAAAAGGGGCGCCTGCTGGCCGCATTCGACGACCTCGCCCGCGCGGCCTCGGCATGTACCAGCCGCTTCGATGAGCTGTCGGTGGCTGGAAAGGGAGAGGATGTCCGGGGGTACGGCAACCGCGATGCCGGCCTCATGGTGGCCGAGATCCGGGAGTACGAGCGCGCGCTCGATGCGTTCTTTCGCGCCATGAAGATCCCGAACCGTCCGCGCGGCGCCCGGCCGAACCCGCTCGCCGGCTGAGTCTTCGGTGGGGAGATGTGGATACACATCTCCACAAAATGTGGAGGAGGGCCGTCAGATCGTCGTACCACAGTGACTTGAACCTCCACAAACCGTCCACACAGAAATCGCGTAACCCGAATGAAATCAGGCACTTGCGAGATTTTCGCAAGTGCCTATCTTGTTGATGCGCTCTTCGTCACGTGTGCGGGCTCCGGGTCTGCGAAGCGAACGGAAAGCGGTTCGGACGGGATATCGGAGGAGAAGGCTCAGGGCTTCCAAGGGTCACGAGCTTTCGGCGATTCCGGTGGTCACCCCGGACGAACAGGTGAGGCCAATCGCGTGCCTCATCCACCCCGATCTGGCGCCTCGGGGTGCTCTGTGAACGGTCGATCCGCGATTCGGCCGGACTCGCAGCGCTGGCAGCGATGAACCAGGTGGGACGGCCATCCGGCCTGGGAATCGATGTCGAGGCCCCTCACTCGCCCTCCCGCGCGGGCAACCGCCGGTGGCGAACGGGAGAAGAACGGCAGCGCAAGCTCCGCCCTCGGCCAATCGTTGCATGAAGCGGCCATCCGGCCACGACCGGATGGCCGTTTCTCTTTTCCTGATCGCCGATGCGCGGAGGGGTCAGCGGAGCGGGCATCGGGCGGTATGTCTTTGGGTCTTACCCTGGCGCTCCGTTGCGCCGATCGTGCGGGAAATACACAAGAACCACAAGCAGCTGCGCGCCCGGCCAGTGGAGCCGCACGCGCACGGCGCCTTTCTCCTTTCGTGGTTTCGTGTTCCGTTTGTCAGCCAGCCGTACGGAGATTCCCGCTCGAGGCAATCCTCCGCGCCTCCGTTCCCCCGTGGATCAACCGCAGGACAGTCAGTCGCACCAGTCCGCCGTCCCCCGGTATGCGCGGCGCTTGTCGAGCTGCCAGAGGCCGTGGGCGCTCATCGGCTCCTCACCGTGGAAGTTCTCCGGATTCGCGATGGCGTCTGCCATGCTCGTGGCCTTGGCGCTGGCGTTGTCGGCGTAGTGGAGGATCTCCGCCTCGAGCGTCATCGGCGGGACCGCAGCGCCGAATTCGAGCCGTCCGTGATGGGAGAGGATCAGGTGGTGCAGGACCGTGAGGCCTTCCTCGGCGCAGGGCGGTGTTGCTTCCGCGGCGACGCGTCGATCGAGCATGAGCGAGCCGAGCACGACGTGCCCGAGCAGGCGCCCGCGATCGGTGTAGGCGAAGATGCCGTCCCAGGTGTAGGACTCGAGCTTGCCGATGTCGTGCAGCAGCGCGCCGGCCAGGAGGAGGTCCCGGTCCGCGCGGCAGGTCTTCCCGATGGCGCGGGCGATGTGCGCCACTTCGCAGACGTGCTTGAGCAGCCCACCGAGGGCCGCATGGTGCCCCGAGACACTCGCCGGGCACTCCTCGAACGCGCGCCGGAACTCGGCGTCCTCGAAGAAGAGGTCGAGTGTGCGCCGCAGCTTCCGGCCGGCGATGTCTCCCCGCCACTCATCGAGCTTCTTCCAGTAGGAGTCGGTTTCGCCGACGGAGGGAAGGAGCTGGCGCCGGTCCACGCTGTCCCTCGGCAGTACCCGGATCGAGGTGATGCCCAGCTGCCGCTTCCCGCGGAACTGGCCCACTTCCCCGATGACCTGGGCCACGTGCCCCCGCTCGATGCCCGCAAGCTGCTGCTGCTCCGCGCCCCAGAACGGTGCCGACTCGATGGAGCCGCTCGCATTGCCGAGCGTGATGACTGTGCATTCCTTGTCTGCGCCGAAGCTCTTCTGCCGGACCTCCAGGACGAGGAGGGGGTCCTGCAGGCGATCGCCGG
>JBLNHD010000152.1:0-10224 GCA_050268825.1 Gemmatimonadota bacterium | reverse complement strand
CGTGCCGCTCGGCGCGCAGCGCAAGCCGGTGTGGTGGATCCTCGCCCAGCTCGCCCACCGCCTCCCGGCGCACCAGTGCCGGCGAACGGCTCGAGTTCGCGCAGGAGGCCTTCCGCAATCTCCGGGATTCGCTCGCCGACGCCGAAGTCGCACTGAGCCGATTCCTCGACCGCAATCGGAGCGGCCTCTCCTCGCCGCGCCTCGACCTCGAGCGGGAGCGACTCGAGCGGCGCGTCGACATCGTCCAGAGCGTCTACCGCAGCGTAGCGGACGAGCTGCAGGAAGCGCGGATCGCCCTGGCCAGGGACCTGCCGGTCTTCAATGTGATCGAGGCCCCGCGGCCCGCGTTGTACCGCGAGTATCCCCTCCGCAAGCGCATGACGCTCTTTGCCGCCGCCCTTGGGGCCTTGCTCGCCATCGCGTGGGTGGCGCTCCGCGCCAGCTATCGGCGCATCCGGGACCTGGATCCGGTCGGCTACGATGAGCTCCGCACCGCCGTGACCGGCGCGCCGCGCGGCTGACCCGCGCGCGCCAGCGCGCGCCAGTGGTCCAGGTGCCGGTGCGCGACGAGCCGCAGGCCGAACCTGGCAGCGACGAGGCGGCGTCCTTCGGCCCCCATCGCGCGCGCGCGAGCCGGGTCGGCCGCGAGCTCCACCAGAGCCCCCGCCGCCGCCTGCGTGTCTCCCGGCCCCACGAGCCATCCATTCCGCCCTGACTGCACCAGTTCCGGATTGCCTCCCACCTGGCTGATGATGACCGGCAGTCCGGAGGCCATGGCCTCGAGAATGCTGTTCGAGCAGTGCTCGTGCGCATCGCTCAGCAGCGCCGCGGCGTCGGCGCCCTTCAGGGTCGCGGCGACCGAGCGCGTCTCACCCAGGAACCCAATCCGACCCGCCAGGCCGGGCTCGGCCGCCATCGCCTCGAGGCTCGTGCGCAACGGGCCGTCCCCCGCCACCACGAGCCGGACGTCGGCACGCTGCGCAGCGTGGCGAACCGCCTCGAACAGCGCCCGATGTCCCTTCTCCGGGGCGAGACGCGCGACGCACGCGACGATGAACGCCTCAGGCGGCCACCCGAACCGCTCGCGGACATCGCTCGGCGCTGCCGCGTCGATCCGGTCGAGCGAGACCCCGTTCGGCAGGACCAGCGTGCGCTCGGGCGGAGCGCCAAGCCGTACGACGAGCGACCGACCGAACTCCGAGTTCGCGGCGATGGACTGGGCGCGGCGGTAGGTCACGAGCCGATCGAAGGTCCGCCGCGCCGCCGAGT
The DNA here is from genome assembly GCA_050268825.1 of Gemmatimonadota bacterium. GTDB lineage: Bacteria > Gemmatimonadota > Gemmatimonadetes > Gemmatimonadales > GWC2-71-9 > CAMLLJ01. Next base: position 8,955 of record JBLNHD010000152.1, on the reverse strand, counting down.
GGTACTCGAAGCTGCGATCGCCGCGCTCCGTCACGACGAGCGCGAGCCGGGGCAGCAGGCAGGCGGCCGCCGCCGCCACGGCATCCCCGAGCCAGAGAAACGAGTGCGCCACTTCCGCGCGCGAGCGGCGCAGCTCACCGGCCACCCACCCCACGATCCTGGGGTTCCGCCGGTCGAACGGTGCGATCGCGAAGGCGACGTGCGGGGGAAGCTCTTCCGCGAGCGGTGAGGGGAGCCCGCGACGGAGGAGCAGAATCGAGATGCGGGCCTCGCTGGCGTCGATGCTGCGGCACAGGTTGACCACATGCCGTTCGGCGCCGCCGGTGCACAGGCTCGGGATCACGAACGTGACCCGCAGTGGCGTCAGGATGGGAGCGTCTCCCCCCGACGTCGCCGGGGTTCCGCGAGCGCGATGAGGGCGACGGTCATGATCGGCGCCATGACGCTCGGTTGCTCGAGATAGCTGTCGAACAGGCTCAGCCCGATGAGGAGCAGCACGCCGAACGCCGCCGCCGCGCCCGCGGCCCGGTCCGCCGGCGGCGCTCGCTCGTCGCGCCACCTGGCCAGCGAGGCGCGCACGACCGCGACGAACAGCAGGATGACCAGCACGCTCCCGGCGAGGCCGAACTCGGCGAGGATGCCGACGAGGCTGCTGAACGGGTTGGTCAGCGCGCCGCTCCGGAACGTTGCCGTCGCAGCGACTTCGCTCGTGTAGAGGTCGTAGGCGGCCGCGCGGTAGGAGTCTCCCGTGTGGGCCGGGATGAACGCCGGCAGCTGCGCGGTCTCCTTGTACAGCACGTCCGTGGCGCGAATGGTCGCCGCACGGCTCGCGAAGGCGCCGGGCCCCAGACCGATCCAGGTGTTGAGGTCGTTGCGCCCGAGCCGCTCGGCGGTGCGAACGATCAGCTGGACCTTCGGATTGAACGTCGCGAGCGTGACATAGGGCTCCCAGAGGTTCCTCACGATCACGCGTCCCACGACGACGCCGGCGCGCCAGCCGAGCAGGAGCGCGAACGCGACCGCGCCGGCCACGAGCGCCCGCCGTGCTGAGCGCGAGAGGTGCGGCCAGACGACGCGCGCCACGTACACGAGCGCGCCCGGGATCGCGGCCAGGATGACGTGCTTCGAATCGGTCATCAGGAAGGCGAACCCGATCGTGACGGACAGGAGCGTGAGCATGCGCCGGCCGCTCGCCAGGCGAAGCGCAACGTAGCTCGCGAGCAGGAGGAGGAGCGCAATGCCGAGATGATGCGCGCTCTGCATAGTCCCGAAGGTGACGTCGACGGCGCTTCCAAAGGCGAGGTCGCGCAGCAGGTTCGCGTTGCCGAACTGGACCAGCGCGAGCGGCACGCCATAGGCCCCGTACAGCCCCAGCACCAGGGGCTTGACGTAGACCACGGCGAGCTGCGCGACAGCCAGCGCGAGCCAGCAGCCGAACAGCCCTTCGCGATCGATGCGGCTCCACGGGGCCGCGCGGGCCACGAAGATGATCAGCCAGGGCGCCAGGAAGGTGAGGGCGAAGAGCGGAAGCGACCAGGGGTCGGTCTCGATCCCGAGATTCACGAGCCAGCTCATGCCCGCCCATCCGACCACGGCCAGAAGGAGCCAATCGACCGCATCGGGCTGGCGGATCATCCGTCTCGGTCCGTAGACCACGATGACGAGAGCGAGTGCGATGAGGTACGCGGCGAACCCGGCCTGCGGTGATGGCAGAAACGCCGAGATCAGGGGTAAGAGGATGACGAGATGCGGGCGGCCGGACAGCACGAGGCCGGCCCCGGCCGCCGCCAGCAGCAGGACGGCGACGGCCAGCGGCATCGTGCGGGCGTGAATGTCCGGATAGCCGAGGATTCCGATGAGGAGAGCGGGCGCGGCGAGAAGCACGGCCCACCGCCGCCACCGCACTCCGCCGAGCTCGCTTCCCCGCAGCGGCGCGGAACGATCGGCGACCGCAGCCGGGGCGAGCGTCACTCGGCGACGTCCGCGTAGATGGCGGCGATCCGCTGCGCCGACTGCAGTGCACCGAGTTCGGCAGGAAGGAGGCTCACCGGCGATCGCGGGCGGCCCGTCACCTGGATCACGGCGTCCGCGAGCCGCTCGGCGTCGCGCGGAGCGACGATGCCCATCGCGGAATGCGCCAGCAGCTCGGGAAGGTCGCCGACCGCCACGCCGACGACCGGGGTCCCGCAGGCCAGGGCCTCCTTCACGCACATGGGCGAACCCTCCGAATCGGAGGTCATCAACAGGCAATCGGCGGCGCGGTAATACGCCACCATCTCGCCAGCAGGCACACCGTCCGCTACCAGGAAGGTGGCATCGACCCCGCGCGACGCCAGGACGCGTATCGTGGCCTGTGCGAGATCGATTCGCTTCGTGGCCTGCCGGCCGCTGTTCACGAAGCAGACGACCAGCCCCTCATCGGGTACGCCAACCCGCCGGCGCGCGATCTCCCGCGGACCGGGAGAAAACTCGCGTTCGTCTACCCCCATCGGGAGGACGGTCGTTGGCGCCTTCGACCACTTCGACACGCGCGCCGCCATGCGTTCGTTCTGGCAGATGACCATCCTGGCGCGACGACAGAGCGCGAGCGTCGCAAGCACACCGATTCTGCTCTTGAGAGTGATGCCGCCACGCCCGTCGGAAGCGCCGTTGATGTCATCGCCGTGCAGCGTCACGATGAATGGCACTCCCTGGCCGACACAGGCCGCGGGCGTGTATCCGAAATGCGCGTGGAGCAGCGCAGGCCGCCAGTGGGCAATGCGCTGCGCGACGCGCTTGCGTCCGCGGAGATAATCCGCCCGGCCACGGTCCGCCGCGATGACCTCGACCTCGACCTCGATCCCGATCCGGCGCAGGGCGTCCACCTGGCGGGCCACGAAGATGCCGAAGGTCGGCCTGGCCGCGGTGGGGTAGAGGTTGGTGACGACGAGCGCCTTCATGCCCGGCCTGGCAGCGCGCCTCGGAGCCACGACTCGAGCACGTACAGGGTGAGCAGCTGCCGCGACCGAGGCGCCCCGGCCCGGACCGCCTCGAGCAGGCGACGGATCTCTCCGCTTGCCAGGAAGTCGGGGAGCCGGGCGGAGGGCCCCAGGAGATACTCCCCGGCGCTCCGCCCGGCCCATTCGGTGAACCAGCGGTTCATGGGGGTCGCGAACCCGAGCTTCCGGCCGAAACGAGCCGTCATTCCGGTCTGCAGGCGGCGCACGTCCGGCGGGAGGAGTTGGCGAACGGCCCGTCGATAGAGCCATTTCCGGGCACCCAGTACGGAAAGCTTGTACCGGCTCGGCATGGAGCTCACGAGGGCGAGCAGCCTGAGGTCGAGAAACGGGACGCGAAGCTCCACCGACTCCGCCATGGACATGTGATCGGCAACGATCAGGAGATCGTCGGCCAGGGACAGTCTGGCATCGGCCGCGAGGAGCCGGTTCAGTCCGTCGTCGCTGCCGTCCGCGGGCAGCACGCGCCGAACCGGTTCCGCCAGCGCGCCGGGATCCATCGCATGCCCGGTCAGCGCGAGCGCTTCCCGCGGAGCGAACACCGCCAGGATCTCGGTGAACCGGCGCGCCTCGTCCTCCTCCCCGGCGATCCGCTGCATGCGCCGCACCTGATCGCTTCCGGCGACCCTCTCCGGCACCAGCCGCAGCAGGGGGCGCAGGTGCCGGGCGAGGGGATAATGTCGCTCGGCCGCGTGCCGCGGATAGCCTCCGAGTGGTTCGTCTGCTCCCTGCCCCGTCAGGACGACCTTGTGCGTCTTCCGGACCTCCGCGCAGAGCATCCCTACGAGCAGCACGCCTGAATTCGCGATCGGTTCCCCGAGGCGGCCCGCATGCTCCGGCCACCGCTCGAGGTACGCCGCCTCGTGTACCAGCACCTCGTTGAGGGGAATGCCGAGGGCGCGCGCCGCCTTGCGCGCCGGCGCCAGCTCGCCCCCCTCTGGTTCCTCGGCAAAACCAACCGCGAACGCGGCCGGCGCCTCGCCCAGCGCATCGCGCATGAGTCGAGCGATGACCGTCGAGTCGACGCCGCCCGACAGGAGCACGCCCACAGGGACGTCCGCCATGAGTTGCCGCTCGACCGATGCGCGCAGTTCCGATCGGAGTGCCTCTTCCCATTCCCCGGAAGACCGAGGGACGGCAGCGGGCGCGAACTGCGGATGGAACGGCCGGAACACCGGCATCCCCTCCGCGTCCGGGTCGATTCGGCAGCACGTTCCCGGCGGCAGCTTCCAGACGTCCCGATAGAAGGTGCCCGGCGAGGGGACGAACCGGTATACCAGGAACTCGTCGAATGCTTCGGGACGAAGGCGTTCGTCGACCAGCCCGGCGGAGCGGGCCGCTGCGAGCTCGCTGCTGAACCACGTCAGTCCGCGCGCACGCCCCGCGTACATTGGCTTCACACCGACCGGATCCCGCGCGAGCCAGACGCCGGCCAGCGGGTGGCCGGGACGCTCGTCGAGAAGCGCAAGCGCGTAGATGCCGTTCAGCCGCTCGAGAAGTGCCGGGCCCCATTCCTCCCAGCCGTGGACCAGGACCTCGGTATCGGCATGGGTGCGGAAGACATGCCCCGCGCTCACCAGCTCCTGCCGGAGCTCGCGATGGTTGTAGATCTCTCCGTTGTACGAGACCCAGACCGTACGATCCTCGTTGGGCATCGGCTGGGCGCCGCACGCGACGTCGACGATGCTGAGTCGCCGGTGCACGAGCCCCGCCGACCGGCCGTGGAACAGATGCGTCCCAGCGGCGTCGGGTCCGCGATGTGCGAGCGAGGCGGACAGCCGCTCCAGGGTTCCGGTGACGTCGCTCGACCGATCCCGCGCCACCGCGCCGCCGACGCCGCACACGGCTCAGTCCGCGATCGCGGCGGTTGGCCGGTGCCCGAGCAGGGCGGCGACCGCCTCCGCCACCCGGGCAGCGGCATCCCCATTGCCGTAGGCGTCGCGGCGCCAGGCCCCGCGGCCGGCGTCCAGCAGCGCGGCTGCAGCTGCCCGGAGCGTCTCGGGCTGCTGCGGCGAGACCAGCCGGTTCGCCCCGAGGTCCACGGTCTCGACCCACTCGGTTTCTTCCCGCACGGTGATGCAGGGCGTACCGAGCCAGTAGCACTCCCGCTGAACGCCGCCGGAATCGGTGATCACGAGCACTGCCTGCCGGGTGAGCGCCAGACTTTCGAGGTAGCCGACGGGAGGCATGATGACGAGCGATCCGGCGCCCGCAGGGAGGTCCCCGGTCGCGAGGAGTGCGGCGCGCGTTCGCGGATGCATGGCGAGCACCACAGGCACCGGGAGCTGCGAGAGCACCTCGAGAACGGAGCGCAGGAGTTCCGGCGTGTCCGTCAACTCGGCGCGGTGCAGCGTCGCATAGATGAATCTGTCGCCGGTCCGCCCGGGGAGAACGTCCGTAACCGCCGGCAGTGCCGACGCGCGCTGCCGGAGCACGTCGTAGGCGCCGTCCCCCGTCTCGAAGACCACGGCATCGGGATGCTCCCGCCGCATCCGCTCGGTGGCCGCGGCGCATGGGGTACAGAGCAGCTGCGCCACGGAATCGACGACCCGCCGGTTGATCTCCTCGGCCATCTGCATGTCCCGGGCCCGGAGCCCCGCTTCCACGTGCACGACCGGGATCCGCAGCTTGGCGGCGGCGAGGGCGCAACCGAGCGTGGAGTTGGTATCTCCGATCACGACGACGATGTCCGGTTGGCACGCGTGGAAGAGTGCTTCGGCGCGCGTGAGGATCGCCGCCGTCTGCTCGGCGTGGGATGCGGAACCGACTTCAAGGCAATGATCGGGGGCGGCGACTCCGAGCTGTTCGTAGTGCAGGGCATTGAGCTCGTAGTCGTAGTGCTGGCCGGTATCGATCGCCACCACGGCCCCGACCTGCGTGAGCGACTTGCGAAGGACGCTGGCCTTCACGACCTGCGGACGAGTTCCGTAGCACAACGCGATCGCACCGGAGGATCCGTTCTCCATCATGACTCTTGCTTCGAGGTCACATTCGACCACCTTTCCGTCGTGCATGCCGATTCGATTCCACGTTCGAGGCCCGATTGCCGCCGATCCGCCGCCCGTTCGACATCGTCCACATCGCCCAGACCCAGTTTCCGGACGACCCCCGGCCGCGCAAGGAGGTGCTCGCCGCGACCGAGCTCGGGCTGCGCGTCGCAGTGATTGCGCTGCAGGACGGCCTCGATCCGCGGCCGGTGGGCCACCATGGCCGGGCCGTGGTCGTCCGGTTGCCGGGGGAGCGAAGGCGCGGGTCGCTGGGCAAGTACGTCGTGGAATATACCGACTTCCTGGTGCGGGCTCATGCCCTCGTGCGCCGGGATCCGCGCTTCTCCCGGGCCCGCGTCGTGCACGTCCATACGCTCCCCGACTTCCTCGTTGCGGCCGCGCGGCCGGCACGGCGGCATGGGGCGCGCGTCGTGCTGGACATGCACGAGATCTTTCCCGAGTTCACGCGCACGAAGTTTCCCGGGCTGGTCGGTCGCATCGGCGAGCCGGTGGCGCGCGCCATCGAGGGCTGGTCCCGGCGGCAGGCGGACGTCGTTCTGACAGTGAACCGTTCGATCGAGCGGCTGCTCCGCGCGCGGCGGTCGCGTCCGGACGAGCGGCTCGTCGTGCTGCACAACCTCACCGATCCCGCCGACTTCGGACCGCCCCGGCTCACCAATGGCGTGGCGGCGGGCCCCGTCCGGCTCGTCTATCACGGCACCATTACCCGACTCTATGGCCTCGACCTCGCCGTGCGCGCTGTAGCGGCGGCTCGCCGGCTCGGCGCCGATGCCGAGCTCGACATCTACGGCCGGGGGCCCACGGTGGCCGAGGTGCAGGAGCTCATCGAAGCGCTCGGGCTTGCCGGAAAGGTACGGCTCATGGGAACCGTCTCCCACGTGGTGCTCCGCGACCGGCTGCCGGGCTACCATGCCGGCCTCCTTCCCACGCGCCTCGATCTCATGACGCAGTATTCCCTCTCGACGAAACTGCTCGAGTACGTGCACCTCGGGATTCCCCTGATCGCCGCGCGCATTCCGGCCTACGCCGAATACTTCCCGCCGACGGCTGCCTGGTATTTCGAGGCGAATGATGCCGACGCCGCGGCGCACGCCATCGCGGCCTTCGCCGCCGCCCCAGCCGAGGAGCGGGTTGCGCGCGCGCGCGCGGCGCAGCACGCCATGCGCGACCTCACATGGGAGCGCGAATCGCAGACGCTGAAGGAGATTTACGAGGAACTGCTGCAGGACACCGGGCGGCGCGCCACCGAGGCACGCCCTAGGCCGCACGCCCGGAGTTGAAGAGAACCACCGGAATCGTCTTGAGCAGGATCTTGAGGTCGAGCCAGATCGACCAACGGCGCACGTAATCCACGTCGAGCTCGCACCGCTGCCGGAACGGGAGCAGGCTGCGCCCCGAGACCTGCCAGAGGCCGGTCATCCCGGGGCGCACCTGCAGGCGGTCGAATTGCCAGTGATCGTACGCTTCGAACTCATAGGGGATCGGCGGCCGCGGGCCGACCAGGCTCATGTCGCCGAGGAGCACGTTGAAGAACTGCGGCAGCTCGTCGAGCGACGACTTGCGCAGGAAGCGCCCGACCCGCGTGATCCGTGGATCCTCGATCATCTTGAAGACGCCGGTGCCGTCCTTCGCCACCTGTCGCGTGCTCAGCTCGTCGCCCTGGACCATCCGCGTCATGTACTCGCGGTGCACGGTATCCGGCACCATGTGGAGCATGGTGCGGAACTTCCAGAACCGGAACCGGCGCCCGCCGACGCCGATGCGCTCCTGGCTGAACAGCACCGGTCCCGGCGAGTCGAGCCGCACCGCGATCGCGATGGCCGCCATGACCGGCGCGGCGATCAGCAGCCCGATGATCGATCCGACGATGTCCATGGTGCGCTTGAGGACCAGCTGCTGCCCGTGCAGGCTCGGCGCATTCAGCTCCATGAGCGGGCTGCCGCGCATCCAGAGCAGCGAGGGCTGCACGCCGGCGACCTCGATCGAGCGCGGCACGGCCAGGAGATGACACCCCGCCGCGAGTGAGATGTTCACGATGTCCTGGAAGTCGCGATCGGGGATGTAGCCGCAAGCCACCACGGTCTCGATTCGGCGGTCGTGCAGCACCCGCGGCAGGTCGGCAAGGTGGCCCAGCGCGTCCGGCGCCGTCGGCGTCCGGAGATCGAGAAAACCGAAATGCGCGAAGTCCACCGGTGACGCGAGCGCGCGGCTCGACGCCGCCTCCCGGCATTCCTCCGCCGGCCCCACGAACAGCGTGCGGGCCGCATGCTTCTCGGGAGCCGACGCCCACGCGACGATCCGGTCCACGAAGAGCCGCTCGGCAAGCAGCGCGGTGAACACGACGAGTCCGGTGTACATGAACTGCAGGACCGGCGTCACGAAACCGGCGACCCAGACCACCGCCCAGATCTGCAGCAACGCGGCGACCAGCACGCCGAGGAAGAGCCGCCGCGCGCTCCGCCGATGGTCCCCCGCCGAATAATTGCCGGTGACGTAGAGTCCGAGGAAAAGCGCGACGAGGTACTGCGGCGTGGCGATGAGCCCGCCGGGAAAGAGCGCATTGACGAGCTCGGCCCCACCCCGGCGCGCGCTCTGGACGAGGAGATCGATGATGAGGACGGTCGTGGCGTCCGCCAGGACCAGCACGCCGAGGCGGCGCGCGGCGCGGCGCAGATGGCGGCGGACGTTCGACGCGGCACGCCGCTGGAGGCCCAGTCGGATGGCCAGCACCTCATCCACCGAGCGCCGCGACGCCTCTGACGCCGAAGCGGCATCAGGCGCCGGGGACACGGCGCTACGAGGGCGCGGTGGCTCCTCTTCCAGCGCCGTCGCGTGGTGGTCGAGCATCTGCGCAGGTTCCAATCGGGTCTCCCGAAACGCGTCGAGTCCGGCCGCGGTGTCCGGTCCAGCCTGCAAAATATAGTCCAACCCCTTACGCCATGCCCGGATGG
>JBLNHD010000151.1:0-6497 GCA_050268825.1 Gemmatimonadota bacterium | reverse complement strand
CGGACGGCATTGCGGATGTCGCGCTCGGCGTTCGCCGCCACATAGAGCGGCAAGGTGCCGCGCAGGACCGGCAGGAGGGCCTCGAGCTCCGAGGCCGGGGCGGAAAGGTCCTGCATGTCGGCCCGGCGGTAATCGGCGCGCCGGCGGTCGTAGTCGCGCGCGTCCTCGAGGATCCGTCGCACCCGGGCAAGGCCGGCGGCATGACTGCCGCCGCCGGCGGCCTTGAGTGCGTCCGCGAAATCGCCCGCCATGGCGGCATCGCGCACCCGCAGCATCGATTCCATGCGGGTGCCCGACAGCGCGATGAGCGCCGCCTGGCCGGAGAAGATGCCGCCGGTGGGCAGTGCGATCGCGGAGGTCACGCCCTCGGTCCGCGCGATCGGAATCCGCACCGATCCCGGATCGATCCCCTCGGCGACGTCGAACGAGGCCGTCACGTCGCCCGCCGAGGCGCGCTCGTTCGTCGCGGGGATCGATCCGACCTCCAGCAGGCCGAGCTCCGAGCTGGCGTGGATGAGTCCCGGCGTCACGACCTTGCCGCGCGCATCGATGCGGCGCGCGCCGGCGGGTATCGTCACGTCGGCGCCGACCGCGACGATCCGCCCGTCCCGGATGAGCACGGTGCCGTTCTCGATCGGCGCCGCGCCGACCGGATGGACGGTGGCGCCGGTGATGGCGATCGACTGGGCCCGGACCTCCCGGGGCGCGGTGAGGGCGACCGCGACGAGCGCGAGCGTGCCGAGACGCGCAGGGGCGAGGCGGCTCATCGTCCGACCCCCGGCGCGCCCTGCCCAAGGTGGAAGTCGGTGCGCGGCTGCCGGGCGGGATCGCTCCGGTCGTAGACGAGCCATCCCTCGTTGAACACCTTCTCCGCCTTCGCGTAGACCGAGAAGGGATCCGTCGACCAGAGGACCACATCGGCCTTCTTGCCCGGCTCGAGAGTCCCCGTCTCGTGATCGATGCCGAGGGCCCAGGCGGCATTGACCGTGATCCATTGGATCGCCTGCTCGCGTGTCACCGCGATCCCTGCGTGGCGCCCGGCATGCATCGCCTTTGCCGCTTCCTGGTTGAGGCGCTGGATTCCGCCCGCATCGTCGGAGTGGATGATGGCGCGCGCCCCCGCCTGCTGGAGCAGCGCGGCGTTCTGCGGAATGCCGTCGTACGATTCCATCTTGAATCCCCACCAGTCGGCCCAGACCGACGCGGCGACTCCGGCCTTCGCGAGGAGGTCGGCGATCTTGTAGCTCTCGACGGCGTGGTGGAACGACCGGATCGTGAACCCGAACTCGCGCGCGAGGTCGAGCATCTGCGCCATCTCGTCGGCGCGGTAGCAGTGGTTGTGCACGAGAATCTCGCCGCGGAGCACGCCCGCGAGCGTCTCGTCGCGGAGGTTCCGCTCGGGCGCATCGCCTTCGCGCGAGCGGTTCCACTTGTCCCACTTGTCGCGATAGGCCGAGGCGGAAATGAAGGCGCTCCGGAAGCCCGCCATGTTGCCCATGCGTGTCGAGGGGCCGCGGCTTCCGTACACGCGCTTCGGGTTCTCGCCACACGCCATCTTCATTCCGTAGGGGGCGCCCGGGTACTTCATCTCCTGCACGGTGCGCCCGGGAACGAGCCGCAGCGTCGCCGAGCGGCCGCCGATCAGGTTGGCCGAGCCGGGAAGGGCCTGCAGGACCGTCACCCCGCCGGCGATTGCGAGCGGGATCTGCGGATCCTGCGGCCAGAACGAGTGTTCCGCCCAGACATCCCCCGTATTCGGGTTCGTCGCCTCATTGCCATCGCTCTCGGCGAACGTCCCGGGCGCAGAGTACACGCCGATGTGACTGTGCGTGTCAATCAGCCCCGGGGTCACGAACTTCCCGCTCCCATCGATCGTGAGCGCATCGGCGGGGGCGGCCACGTCATTTCCGACCGCCACGATCCGGCCCTCGGCCAGGAGTATCGAGCCCTGCCGTTCGGGGCCGGCCGCCGTGAGCAGCGTGGCGTTCCGGATGAGCACCGCCTGAAATGGGCGCCGCTCATAGGTCGAGGCATACTGGCTGAGCGCGGTCGAATCACGCGGGCCGGTGGCCGGCTCGGGATTCGTGGGCGGCGCAGCGGAGGCGCACGCGGCCGCGAAGGCCGCAAGGAGCGGGGATGTGCAGCGGGCTCGTCGGGGCATGTGTGGTGGTGTTGGAGTGTCCGGCCTCAGGCGGAGGCGGGGCGCGGCCCGGTCGCGATGCGGATCCGGTCCGGGTAATTGCCGCAGAGGCCATCCACGCCCATGCGGCTGAGTCGCTCGAGATCTCCCATTTCGTTCACGGTCCAGGCGATGAGCTCGCACCCGGCGCCGTGCACCTGGGCCACGAGATCCTCGTCGATCTGCTCCCAGGCCTGCCAGAGCGTCGTCGCGGCGGCGGCCCGGAGGACCGCAACGGGGTCGACCACATAGGCGGTGAGGAGAATGCCTCGGCGGAGCCACGGGGCCGTGAGGCCAAGGCGGTGGACGATCCGGTGATCGAAGCTGTGCACCGCATAGCGGTCGGGCGTCGGTCCCGCGCCGAGCACGTCGAGCAGCGCCTCGTCGTGCGTGGGGGAGAGTGCCTTCACTTCGACCCAGGCGGTGCGGCCGTCCAGGAGGCTCAACACATCGCTCAGGAGCGGAACGGGCTCTCCGTTGGTCAGGCGCGCGGCCACGACCTCGGCGGTCGAGAGGAGCGCGATCGGGCCGGCGCCCCGGATCTCCGGGTCGTGATGGACCACGATGTCGCCATCGCGCGTGGCATGCACGTCGAGCTCGACGCCGTCGGCGTCGAGTGCGATCGCGCGGCGGAAGGCAGCGCGGCTGTTCTCGTATTCGTAGCCCGAGGCGCCGCGGTGGGCGATGATCTGGGGGCGTCTCAGCATCGTGCCCAAGATACTCCACCGGATGGCCGGCCGCGATGCGCCCGGACTGCGCGGTGGGGTATCCGGTGCTAGATTCAGGTCGTGGAAAACCTTCTCCAGCTGATTGCGAATCCCTTTGTCGGCGCGCTGCTCATCTCCGCGGCCGTCATTGCGATCATCGCCGAGATCAAGGCCGGCGCCTCGGGCCTGGGCGTCCTCGTGAGCTTCGTGGCGCTGGGCCTCTTCTTCGGCGCGGCGGTGGCCGTGGGCCTCGCAGGATGGCTCGAGGTGCTGCTGCTCCTGCTCGGCGCCATGCTGATCGCCGCCGAGGTGTTCATCCTGCCCGGCTTCGGGGTGCCGGGGATCGTCGGGGTCGGCCTCTTCGGCGCCTCGGTGCTCCTCGCGATGCTCGGGGCCGCCCCCACCCCCGCGGACGTGACGAAGGCCGTGGCCGCCCTCGGCGTCGCGGCGGTGGCGACGGTCTCGGTCATGTACGCCTGGATCCGTCATCTGCCACACAGCGGGCGGTTTCGCGGGCTCCTCCACAGCGGGGACGTCGGGAGTGCCGCCGGCTTCATCTCCGGCTCGCTGCGCAGCGAGCTCGTGGGCGCGAGCGGTGTCGCGCTGACCGACCTCCGGCCCTCGGGGGTCGCGGTGATCGGGGGCGAGCGGCTCGACGTGGTCAGCGACGGCGGCTACATCGCGCGTGGCACCGAAATCGTGGTGGTGCGCTCCGAAGGTTACCGGCACATCGTGCGGGCCGGCGCGTAACCCTCCAGCAGCGAGCGAGACGTGGACGATACGCTGAACCTCGGCATCATCCTGGCCTTCGTCGTCATCGGGCTGATCTTTCTCAGCCTCTTCTTCCGCTTCATTCCCATTGGACTCTGGGTCACGGCGCTCGCCTCGGGCGTGCGCGTGTCCTTCGCGACGCTCTTCGGCATGCGGTTCCGGAAGGTCAATCCGTCGCACATCGTGAATCCGATGATCCAGGCCTACAAGGCGGGTCTCCGGCCGCTGGTGGACGACATGGAGGCGCACTACCTCTCCGGGGGCAACGTGAAGCGCGTCATCGATGCGCTGATCTCGGCGGACAAGGCGGGCATCCCGCTCACCTTCCAGAAGGCAACGGCGATCGACCTCGCCGGCCGGGACGTCTTCGAGGCGGTGCAGGTGAGCGTCAATCCGAAGGTGATCACGACGCCCAAGGTGGCGGCGATGGCCAAGGACGGCATCCAGCTGCTGGCCGTCGCCCGGGTCACGGTGCGGGCGAACATCGAGCGGCTGGTCGGCGGCGCCGGGGAGGAGACCATTCTCGCCCGCGTCGGGGAGGGGATCGTCAGCACCATCGGGTCCGCGGAGTCGCACAAGCGCGTGCTCGAGAATCCCGACATGATCTCGAAGTCGGTGCTCGCGAAGGGACTCGATGCCGGGACAGCGTTCGAGATCCTCTCGATCGATATCGCGGACGTGGACGTCGGCAAGAACATCGGCGCGGAGCTGCAGACCGACCAGGCGGAAGCGGACAAGCGGATCGCCCAGGCCAAGGCGGAAGAGCGCCGGGCGCTCGCCGTGGCCATGGAGCAGGAGTACAAGGCGGAGGCGCAGAATCAGCGCGCCAAGCTGATCGCGTCCGAGGCGCAGATCCCGCTCGCCATGGCCGAGGCGTTCCGCTCGGGCAACCTCGGCGTCATGGACTACCAGAAGTACCGCAACGTCGAGGCCGATACCTCGATGCGCCAGGCCATCGCCGGACAGACCGACGGCGGCGCAAAGCCGGGCTGATGGACGGCCTCGGACTTCCGCTCCTCGCGCTGATCGCCTGGGTGATCTTCGGCGTGATCCGGAACGCGGCGCGGGCGGCGGGCGAGCTCGAGAAGCGGCCCCCGCCACCGCCGGATGCGCTCCAGAAGAGCCTTCCGGGCATGAATCCCGATTTCCTCGAGATGCTGCGTGAGCTCGAGCGCGCGAGCCGGGGGCAGCAACGTCCTGAGCCCGCAGTGCCGCCGGCGCCGCGCCCGGCACCCGTTCCGCGCCCGGCTGCGCGCCCCGGAGCCCCGCCCCCCCGCCGCGCCATCCCCGCGCCGGAGGAGCTGCCCGAGTTCGTCGAGAACGTGGAGTCGCTCGAGGTGGCGGCGCGGGAAGAGGTGAGCCTCGACGCGGCCTCCGAAGCGGCCGCGCGCCGCCGGCGGGAGGCGGCCGAACGACGCGACCGCCCGCGCACCGCCGCCGACCATGCCGCCTTCGACGCCCGCATACGCGCCGAGCCCGAAAAGGCGCCCGCGTCCGGCACGCCGGCGCTCGAGGGCGTGGCGCGGCTGCGCAGCGCGCTCGTCTGGAATGAGCTCCTCGGTCCGCCCGTCTCGCTGCGCGACGAGCGCGGGCCTACCTCCCGCTGAAGCGCCCCCGGTAGTTCTCCATTGCCTTGAGTACGGCGGCGCGTGCCGCCGCAGCCCCCTCGAAGCCGCGCGTCTCCGTGTGCTTCTTCTCCAGATCCTTGTACACCCGGAAGAAATGCTCGACTTCCCGAAGGTAGTGCGCCGGGATGTCGCTCAGGTCGTTCTGGCCATCGGAGTAGGGGTCTCCGAGCGGCACCGCGAGGACCTTCTCGTCGGCCTGTCCGTGATCGACCAGGTGGAACAGCCCGACCGGCCGGCACTCGACGAGACAGCCGGGGAAGACCGGGACGGTCATGAGCACGAGCACGTCGAGCGGATCGCCATCGTCGCCGAGGGTGCGCGGGAGGAAGCCGTAATCTCCCGGGTAGTGCACGGCCACGTGCCCTGGGAGATCGACGTGCCCGCCCTGCGCGCCAACGCGATCGGCCACGCGCGCATCGTCGACGCGCTCGACCGGTTCGACCTGCCGAGCGGACGGCACGTGGTGCTGCTCGCCGAGGGCCGCATGTTCAACCTCGCCGGAACCGAGCCGAAGGGCAACTCACTCGAGTCCATGGACCTCGGCTTCCTGCTGCAGTCGCTCTCGCTCGAGCGCGTCGCGACCCGCACCACGGATCTCGCGCCCGGCGCGCAGCCCGTGCCCGACGACCTCGACCGCACGATCGCCCGCCGCATGATGACGAGCCTGAACGCGGCCGCGTAGCTCGCGCGTCCCCGAATGCTGCCCGCGCACCGCCGTGGCGGCCGGATCGCTCGGACGGCGTATGCCACAATCCACGCATGCCGAGGGTTCGCTCCGAACTGAAGAGCACCGGATACGAGATCTTCGTCGGGGCCCTGTCGGTCCTGTCGATCGTCAACCTCGTCCTCCTGTTCGCCTTCGGCAACGATGGGTCGCTGGCCACGGTGCTGGTGGCCATGAACGCCCTGTTCAGTGCTGTCTTCCTCGCCGACTTCGCCTATCGGCTCGCGACGGCGCCGCATCGTGGGGCCTACTTCTTCCGGCACTACGGATGGGCCGACCTCCTGGCGAGCCTTCCGTTCCCCCAGTTCAAGATCCTGCGGCTCTTCCGGATCATCCGAGTCATCCGCCTGATGCGCGACGTCGGACCGGGCACCATCTGGCGCACCCTGATCAAGGACCGGGCCGGGAGCGCGTTGTACGCGCTGCTGCTCATGGGGGTCTTCGTCCTGCAGTTCGGGAGTCTCACGATGCTCTACCTCGAGCAGGAC